>JAJTIF010000065.1 GCA_021299675.1 Pseudomonadota bacterium
ACCACATCTTCGACTTTCTCGATCAACTGGTTTTGAATCAAGGTCGCCGACAGTAGGTTCACTCTCATGGCCTGTTTCACTTGGAAGCTGTCACCAGATTGTGTCACTTGTGGCTCAGAGACTTTCAGACCCATGACGACGTTGGCCGGCAGCGCCGCTCTGAGATTGAGGGTCTTGTTAGCATTCAAGACAGCCGTGAAGGGAACTTCTACACCGAGATCGTTTTCCACAAAACTCACATCGAGGTTCGCTTTCACAGGAACATTTACCTGATAAGGAATCTGCACTGGACGCTGACACGCATACGTTTCTGAGCGGTAGCGAGTTACGTCACGACACACATACTCTTGGTACGGGATATCACGGCACTCTTGGCGACCTGGAACTTCGTAGCAGTACGGAACTGAAGTCGTCGTACACTCTTGATCATTGTAGGGAACTTGACGACAGATCTGCTCTCCTGGAATGGTTTCACAACGACGCTGTGGTGGAGCCGGACGACAGATGCGCTCGCCGGGGACAGTGCGACAGTTGCGAGTCGGAGGAAGACGGCGGCAGACACGACCGTTAGGTGTGTCACGGCACTCTTCTGGGCCTGAGCGGTCTTCACAGATTTCTCTGGAAGGACCGTTGTGGCAAACTTCACCACCGGGGAAATCTTGGCAGCGCTCACGGCTGGGGCCGCGAGAACATTCTTGACGGTAACGGGTGACGTCGCGGCAGCGGCGCTCATCACGGCGACCACATTCTTGACGAGAAGGAATCCACGTACACTCATTACGGTAGCGAGTTTCATTGCCACACTCACGATCCTGATAAGGAATCTGACGAGTACAGGTTGAATCCTGCATCTCGGTGCGGGTGCGGGTCTCTACCAGAACTCGCTCGAGAGTGAGCGCTTCTTGGGGTTGACCGTTGTACTGAAAATCCACTGACTCTTGAGCGAAAACATTTGCGCATAGCAATAGCGCAATTAGTGAGGGCCATAGTGATCCCATTTCAAACTCCTTTAAAGGTTTAACGCAGTCAAATGAAGCAAAAGTCATACCAAGTAGCTCTGTCTGAAATACTATTTACTTGACGCAGTTGTGAATAAAAACTGGTGTCACTCTGCTTGGTCAAATTGACCCTTATGCAAAATGAAAACATGCATCATAATAGAATGATCAAGGGAGTTTTATGCCGAGTTTATTTAAGTCACAGGATTCGAAATATTTTTTGAAGACCGCCTTTAAAGTCGTTAGTGTTCCACTTATCACCACACTCTTACTGGCTTACTCGCTGTGGATGTACGTGGAATTAAATTATTCCTTTTTCTTGGCCAACGGTTTCGCCACCGGCCCGGAGATGAAGGAGGCTTTCTGGGACAGCATCCTGATGGAGCAAATCGATTACATTCCCTTCCTCGGCTTATTTTTTATTGCGGTTTTTTTTCTGGGTCTCTTCCTCGCCCACCTCGTGCTGCGTCCCTTCACCTACGTGCGCAACATGTGCGAAGACATTCTCAAGGGTGAGCCCGTGGATTCGGAGAAAGGTTTTCTAAACGCGAGAAAGCTGGTGGTGAAAGCGGCGATGGTGTTCTTCGACTATCTTAATAAGAGAGACAAATCCAACGACGAGGGTGAGTTTGACTTTCCTCAAGAGCTGGAAAAGATCCACTCTCCAAAACCTGACGGCGTCTTTTATCTTCAGTACGGCGTGTTCATGTTGATTCTCTCGGTCATCACCATCCTCGCCACCACCTTCACCCTGAACCATCTCCACGAATCCATCGTTGAAGTGGCCATCAAGATGCTCAAGCCCTCGACCTCTTTAAACGTCTTTCTGACCTCTCAGCAAGACCACCTCTTCACCATCGCCGCGGTCATCACCGTGCTGACCATTTTTCTCTACAGCTCGCTGGCCCGCGGGATCATCCGCGAGATCG
Source organism: Pseudomonadota bacterium (assembly GCA_021299675.1). Lineage (GTDB taxonomy): Bacteria > Bdellovibrionota > Bacteriovoracia > Bacteriovoracales > Bacteriovoracaceae > UBA6144. Next base: position 1,928 of record JAJTIF010000065.1, read on the forward strand.
AAGGTGTTTCTTACTCTTACCTGCGCGACATCCGCGACATCACCAGCGGCGACCACTCCCGCCGTTTACGTCCACGCTTTCAGGACCCCGGTCAAGAAGCGGCGTTTGCGATCAATCAGGTCATGAACCTCTTCTTCCCCGAGGCTGATAAGTGAAATTCATTTGCGCTCTCACGCTTTTCGCTCTCAACTCCGCTTATGCCTGGGGCCCGATCGGGCATCGAGTGGTGGGAGAGATTGCTCAAAAACGGCTTAAGCCGGAGGTCGCAAAAACAGTTCATCAGATTTTAGAGGGGCAAAGCCTGGCCGACGTTTCTAACTGGGCTGACTTAATTCGTTCGGATCCCGCTTGGAAGAAGGCTTCCCCTTGGCACTATGTGAGTATCGAAGACAAACAAAAGTATAAAGACACTCCCCCTGTTAAAGAGGGAGATGTGATCTGGGCTGTAGAGCATTTTAGTGAAACGCTGAAGAGCAAGCAGTCCAGTGCCTCTGATAAAAAAGTCGCTCTCTCCTTTCTTGTACACTTTGTGGGAGATCTCCATCAACCTCTTCACGTGGGCCGCAAGACAGACCTCGGCGGCAACACTATTGCCTTGCGATGGTTTGGAAAAAAAACAAATCTCCATGAAGTATGGGACGAAAAAATTATTGAACTTGAGCAACTCAGCTTTACGGAGTACGCAGCTTTCATCGAACGCAGTGTTGGGGCGAATGAAAGCTGGGAAAAAGACCCGCTCATGACTTGGATCGAAGAGTCCCAGGCCCTGCGTCCACTGGTGTATGACTTTCCTCAAAAGCCCGCTCGCTACTGGGAATACGAGTACCGCTTCAAGACTCACAAAATTTTAAACGAGCGCCTCTTGAAGGCTGGAGCGAGACTGGCCGCTTTATTAAATGGGCTCTTGCTTTAAACCGACTTTCAGCCGCAGCTCCCGATACCCCATCTCCAGGGCATCGGAAGGATCATCGAAGCTGTAGAGACTGGCGACGTGGCGATAAATCTTATGCGATTCTTTGTTGATCACATCGACTTCCACGTGAAATGTCTCTTTCACTTTGTGGACGACAATGCGGCCCATGTGCCAGGGTTCGTTATCAAACTCCACGTATTTCTCGATAGGATAGGACTCATGCATTAGCGTCTTCCCAGCGCTTACCCGCAGCTTCCACACGATCAAGGATCTGGCCCAGAACAGTCTCATCGGCTTCTGGGTGGACGACGATGAATCGCAGGAAGCTCTCTCCCGAGCGGCTCGACCAGTTGATCATCGCCTCTCCACGATTCATGAGATCTTCGCGCACCGGGCGCACGGCGATGTTCGCCAGGTATTTACGTTTGGGTTTATAGCGAAAGCACACGTTCAAACTTTCTGGCTCGTAGAGGAGCTCGAGGCTCGGACGCTTTTTAATTTCTTGGGCCATCCAATGCGCACGCGCATAAAGAGTGTCGACTAATTTTTCAAAGCCCTGATCGCCCATGGCGCGCCAAGCGAGCCACACTTTCAGAGCATCCACTCTTCTTCCGCACTGCAGACTCGCGGGCCCCAGATCCAGTGTGTTCTCCTGCCCGTCATGAAAGAGATAATTATTTCCGCCGCCGCGCTGACTGGCCAAGAGTGAACCGATGTGAGGCGTGAGGATGAAGGAGCTGACGAGTCCCGTGCCGAGCATCTTGTGGGTGTCCCAGGTCACGGAGTCAGCTTCCGCAATTCCTTTGAGATTTTTTTTATGCTTCGAGCTCATGAGGGACCCGCCACCCCAAGCCGCATCCACATGCATCCACAGTTTGTAGCGCTGACAGATCTCGGCGATCTCAGAGAGCGGATCAAAAGCGCCAAGCACCGTGGTGCCCGCGGTGGCACACACCGCCAGTGGTGTGAA
>JAJTIF010000429.1 GCA_021299675.1 Pseudomonadota bacterium
AACTTGCTGATCTCGATTCGAGCGGTGCTTGGCAGTGGAACCAAATCGTCATCTCCTGTGAACTAACGGGTCATGACATGAGTCGCCTACTGACGGAATTTCAGTCTTCGTGACTCAAAATTCCCTGGACGGGACCACACAATAACAGAATGGAAGCTGTCATGCGATGCTTGGTCCCGAGTAAAAGATCAATACAAGGTGGTGGAGGTGTTGGACCTCATGGTCGAGGCTAGAAGACGGGTGAGAGCTAGCAGAAAAGAATATACTTCGGATCGTAATTCTCTGGCTACTAAAACTCTGAGATTATTCTAAAGCTAGTATCTGATTGATCATACCTCGATCAATCAGTTCGGACATTGGACCGTCTTGGATGTCAAGGTCTTGGAAGCTTTTTCCATTCGAACCACGAATGATGATAGTTAACGAGGAAGCTTTTCTAGGAACTCGGATTCAACCTTGAATGAACTCGGACTTGGAATGACTGACTAGAGTCGTACTCGTGACTGCTTTTAATTGTCCGTGGAGTTATTTCTCCGACACTCCTCCGTACGACGAAGGTAGTCATTGGTCAAATTCCACTTGAAATGATGTGTTCCTGTCAAGCTGATCAAACGGTACTGTGAACGACAAATTGAGTTTCACAAGTTGTTCATCAGGTAAAATAGTGATCCAATTGCTTCTGAGTATTCGAATCCGAACTCCTCCTGCAACTTGAGTACCTCGATGTAAGTTTGACTTCGATCGTGCGCTCTACGGTAAAGTTGAAGCATGTTTTTGTCTTGTTTTCGATTGTGATTTCCGTGTATAATATGGGCTTGAGGTATATCTGGATTAATCCAGTAAAATGGAGTGGTCTGCAAGCTGTGTGATTCTGGATTGTAGGTACGAGCTTGCTTGACGAAGTACTTGTACGTCAAATCTTCCCTTTGTTTCCCTTTCAAACCATTCCTTCAGGGCATGTGATGCTGCGATAAAGTCGTGTTGGTAAATTCTTTCCTTGTGGCACGTTGTAGGTGCGAATATTTTGAAAGTCGGAATCCTTCTTCAGGACTCCAGGTGTTGAGTACGTTTTCTCTCATGAGATCTCCTTGCGACGCAAAGCGGGTGAGTTTCTCAAAATCTCCGTCCTGTGTATGTAATGTTTTTGAAAGTTTGTTGTAACAGGATTTACTGGATCGTTTGGCGTGGGAGATTCGTGAATAATCGGAAGCTCTGGAGTTGATAGCTGTGTGTTGTTGCCCTCCTCCTCGTCGTCCTCGACGAATGAGATTATCACACTCCTTCTTGCGACAAAGTTACGTCTGCCCTTACAGATAGAGTATTCGACTGAGCTGTGGTCGTTTCTATAGCTGAAACTGTTTGTGCAGAAAGAATTTTGAACTTTGCTCTCTTATAGACTTTTCTTGTGCATGTAAACATCTGCTTCACAGTTGGTTTCTTTGCTCCAGCCTGTTGTCTTCTTTGCCTTTCTTGCTTGAATTTCTTCCTCTCTCGTTCGATTTCTTCTTTAAGCTTGCTGCTTTGTACTTCCCCCCCTTTTGTTTTTTTTTTGTCATTGGGAACTTTCCTACCGATTTGTCTCATTTATACATTGAGTGCGTTTTTTTTCATTGCTTTCACTTCTTTATCGGTAGCTTCGAGCATATAAAACAACCTGCTTCGCTCAACGTAACGTGTTGGGGAATATTATCAAAGTTCAAGTCCTGTGAGTAAAGCGTAAGTCTTCATGACATCTTTCTTTTCTTCTTCTTCACTCATGTTGTACTAGAGTTCAAAGTTGTCGATTCCTTAGTTCAATTTTTCGTTTTCATCAATTCGGCAAATCCTTTTCAACTTCTGTACGCTTCGCAGAGTAATCTAATTAAGTCTCTCAGTAATTCTTTCTTCAATCCTTGATCTCCTTCATCCTCAATTCTTGAGCCTCATGAACACGTCCCATTGTGACGCATTGTTCTTATCTCTGTAGCATATAGGAGAAAACTTCACTTGCACCAACTCTGAAACTAGATCCTCTCTTTCTTCACATTCTCAATGCTAGGACTTTGATCCTTCTTCTGTTCTTCGAATGCTCGTCGCCCGCTGAAACTCGAATTCGTTGGAGGCAATAATATGTTTTGGTCGCACAATTGGTTTGGGACTCACGTCAGATCTTTTGTTTCATTTTTGAACCGCGAATTTGGTCAACTATCTTCATTTTATTTGTGTTCAAAATGTGTTACGTTCTCGTTCAGCTTTCAGCGCTCTTGCTATTATGCTTTCGTATCCACTGTTTGTTTTCTTTTGTCACATTTTCATCCATCTCATCTTATTTTCATTCCATCTCATCTTATTTCGTTTCATTTCATTTCACCACAGTCATCTCATGTTGTTTCACCTCATTCCATCAAATGGTATGTCATTCCAGTTCTCTTCTCTCTCAATTTACACATCTCATTTTGTCTTTCATTCTATATCGATCCACCTCAATTTATTTAATAATTCATAGCATTCGTTCACTCAATGCATCTATTCATTGGTTCATTCGTTCAACTAAGGGATTCATTCTCAATCAGATCCATTTTATTCATTCGTTCTTTGCATTCATTCGTTCTTTGCATTCATTCGTTCCTTGCATTCATTCAATCATGAACTCGTTGTGGCCCCTGGTACCGCTGTGTACGAGGCATCATATCTATATTTCAAGACTATTCGCTCCACATGTGTACAAACCAGAATGAATGGTCGTACGTGGACGGAACTCGTCGTTACCTGTTGCTCGTCCCCGCGAGTCTGGGAATTCTTAGCTAGGTTCCTCCTTCCAATGCTCTTTAGCATGAAGGGTATCTGTATCTTCCGATATCTTCGGTCTGTTTATTCATCCACTGTGTAGTCCTGTTGTTAAACACCATTTCTCTTATCAATGCTCATCAGTTATGCATTGAACGCGCATCTCCCCTGTGGAGCGTGTTTTCCGTCGATCTTCCATCGTAAGGTCGGACTGCGTTTTTCGAAGTCATGTGGCCCATTGCGCAAATAGGCATCGAATATAATATCATTTAACCTGTCGCTCCATTTCGGTACAGACCAGGATGAGTGGCAGTACATGGACGGGACCTGTTGTTGCCGGCTCGTCCCCCTGACACTGGGGAGGTCTTAGCTCGGCTCCTCCTTCCTATGCCCTCTTAGCATGAAGGGTACCGGTATCTTAGTCATAGTGGACGTCTCCACGGTTTGAAACTTGATTTCGTGCTCGTGAACAAGAGCGACCAAATTCCAAATCTCTTCACAGCTCGTTGGTAAGATAGGGCAGGTGGGTAATACCAAAATACGGGAATGACGGCAAATGTCCTGTGTCCGCTCAAAAGCAGTTTATGAAGCTGGCGATTGAAGCGCAACACAGTTGGCCATGACAAAGTCGTCCATCGTATTCGGGAATTCCTGCACACCTTCAAACCAATTTCAGCTTTCAGTTCAGTTCAGTTCAGTTCAGTTCAGTTCAGTTCAGTTGTACTACCAATCCTCTCCTCCATACCTTGCAGAACCGCGTCTGCAGCCTCGCAACACCCCCATTGCCATGTCGATGGATCCAATCTTACCTGAGCTACCATGACGGAATTTCAGTCTTCGTGACTCAAAATTCCCTGGACGGGACCGCACAATAAGAGAATGGAAGCTGCCATGTGAGGCTTGGTCCCAAATATAGTTCGATGAAAGGCGGAGGTGTTGGACCTCATGGTCGAGGCTAGAAGACAAGTGAGAGCTAGCGGAAAAGAATCTACTTCGGATCGTAATTCTCTGGCTACTAAAACTCTGAGATTATTCTAAAGCTAGTATCTGATTGATCATACCTCGATCAATCAGTTCGGACGTTGGACCGTCTTGGAT
>JAJTIF010000361.1 GCA_021299675.1 Pseudomonadota bacterium
CGAACCTTATAAATTTTTGACTCAATGTGAGCGGTGGAATCATTCATGCGAGCTCCTTAGAAATGGAGCAACCTATTACGCTTTAGTTTGAAATTTCAAACACTCACCCGATGCTTTACGACAAAATTCATTATTAAAACATCCAAGTAGACAGGCACCAATTAGCCGGTCCAAATGGCTAAGAATGTTTAGGCGCGCGGAAAACTTCTACGGCAAATAAAATCCAACCGACGAGCATTAAGACTCCTCCCACCGGGACGATCATGGCAAATGTTTTGATGCCACTTAAGACATAGAGAATGCAGTTGAAGCTAAAGAGGCTCACTCCAGCCGTGATAAGGCGGCGACTCCAGATTAACTGAAGTTCTGTGATCTGCACGATGATTCCCATAGCAAGGAGCGAGAGTCCGTGCAGAAGGAGATACTTCACGCCGGTCTCCCAGGTCTCCAGCAGCTTAGGTTCCACCATCGCTTTCAGGGCGTGAGCGCCGAAGGCGCCGAAGAGCACACCGAGAAACATGAAGGAGCCACCCACCATCAGAGTTCTGGCGGCAGAGATTTTAATTTTAAGAGTTGAGGGCTGCATAGAATTCACCTTTTTTCTCAAGCGGGTAAGTGTTAAATGTCCCAAGGCCTTTGGCGATCAGCTCGCCGGTGAAGAGTTTAATGTCACCGCTAGCAATGATGAGAGATTTGCCTTTGTAGTCAATGAGACCTGTGCCCACGAGTTTATCACCCAGACGGGCAGGGCGGATGAAGTTAAGTTTGAATTCCACAGTCGAAGTAAGATTCCCCTCAGTCAGGGCCAGCGAGAGTGCGGAAAGACCAAGCACACAATCCATGAAGGCGGCGATGGTGGCGCCGTGGGCGACGCCAGGTGAGCTGAGATGCTTTTCCTGAATGGTGAGCTCGTAGGTGATCGAGCCCGGGGCGTGGATGGTAAACTGAAGGCCATGATCACGGTCGAAGTGGTTCATGGCCCGGAAGTGGTGTTCGAATTTTTTGAGAAGATCCTGCATGGATCTATTTTAACCACACTTTCTTATCACAGAACTCTAAATCACCATCAAAAGTGTGTGTCACAAGTTTAAAGCCACTTTGAGTTTGCAAGTAAGTCAGGTACTGGCCGTTTCCACCGCCCACACCGATATTAAAGCGGAAAAAAGACTGAGAAGAATGCTTGAATTTGATCGTTTCAAGTGTCAGGTCATCGAAGCCGATTTCTCCATCGTAGGCGATGTACTCCATCACTGCTTCTAGGAGCTGGGGGCCCATAACAGAAAGTTTCTTGAGGATTTTTTCTTGAGGCATTTGGTAGTCGGGCTCGAAGTATTCAATGATTGTCGAGGTCACTGAAAATTTCTTATCCTCGTAAGCCTCGTGGAGAGAGCAGCCTCCAACGTAGGTGCTCGAGCCATCAGCGTTTTGCCGATAAGCTTGGCGGTAACTCTCTGTGCGAGACATGTCTTGCGCGAAAGCCTGGGAGAAAACGAAGAGGGCACTAAAAGCGATAAAAAGTTTCATAGAAAGCTCCAGTTGGGGTGATGGAGCGATTTATAAAACAGATGAGTGGGCTCGTCGTGGATAAAAATTAGATAGTTCTCATAGGCCTAATAAGCCCTTAGTGCCTGAGTTCTTGACACCTTGGCGGATGTTGAGCTCGCGGCCCGCGGCCATGCCTAGGGACTGTGCATGCTGATTGATGGACTGGGAGCTCTGGGCCCGGGAGAGTCCACCGAGGAATGCATCGACCTTGAGTTTGAGGTCTTGCTCGATTTTCACCAGCGCTCGGCTATCACTAACTTCCATCTTCGCTCGCGACTGCGTGAGCTTCTCGTTAAACCCACGGGCGATGCCGATATAAAATGAATTCTTCTCCCGCAGTCCCTTGAGGCCATGCTCCTGAGCATAGGTCTTCCAGAGCGCTTCAAATTCTTCTACCAGGTAGTCACAGATGTAACTGGCCAGTTCGACCTGCTCACGAGTGCCGCCGGCCTCTAAGAGCGCTCGACCGCGTCCCATGTGGAGGAGCGGGCGCACTAAGAAGTGGGAGAGAATCTCATAGATGCTCATCATGAGGGCCGTTCGTTTAGGCGAGCTTAAGAGAGTTTTGATATAGATTGTCTCGCCAGCAAGATCAGAGCGCGAGAGGTGATGCTTGAGGATGAGTTGATTGGCCTTCAGTGTCGCCAGTTCCGCCTCATGGGGATTCGAGGAGCTTGCGAGGTTCAAAAGCTTTTTCACCTTTTCAATCACAGCGTCTGCTTTAATGTCTCCGGCCTCTCCCGCAAGTAAATCCCCACTGGGGAGTGCGACGGTGTCAGGCCAGTGAAAGCGCCGGCACATCTCACGGAACTCTTCTCCGTGAGGTTTTACGGCACCAGATTCGATGAAGACCAGGTAGTGAGCGATTTCATGGCGTAAAAGATTTTTGAGAGTGATGTCGTCCACGCGACCTATCAGTCGGCTATTAAGGCCGATGGTGTAGAACTCACTTTCAAAATAGCCCCAGCGCGAGTCACCTTCAAAGCAGATGAGGCTCAAGGGATAGGTGATGTTTTTAATATGGAAGCGGGTGCGGGAGAATTTGAGTTTGCACTCTTTGCTGAGGATTTCCTGGGCCAGCTTTTCGGCGTGACCCAGGAAACTCATGATCGTGTCGTTATAAAGACGCAAGGGAATTAGCCTGCGCCGCCAGCGTTTTTAGGTTCAAAGTAACTGAACGTGGCTTTCGTGTACTCGCGGTTCATGCGAGCGATGTGCTCCATCGAGATGCCTTTGGGACAGGTCGCTACACACTCAGCGTGGTTGGTACAGTTTCCAAAGAGCAGCTCGTCGTGAGTTTTCACCATGTTGAGTGTGCGCTTAGCGCTTTCTGGTTCACCCTGAGGAAGCACGGCGAGCTGAGAGATTTTCGCTCCCATGAAAAGCATCGCTGAACCGTTCGGGCACGAAGCCACGCAAGCGCCGCAGCCGATACAAGCGGCTGCATCCATAGCGATGTCAGCTATTGTCTTTGGTATGAGGTTGGCGTTGGCGTCAGGAGCGTTACCAGTAGAAGCAGAAACGTAGCCGCCGGCCTGGATGATTTTATCGAACGCCGAGCGATCAACGGCAAGGTCTTTGACCAAAGGGAAAGCTCTTGATCTCCAGGGCTCGACCACAATCGAGTCACCGGACTTGAACTTTCTCATGTGTAGCTGACAGGTTGTCGTGTTGAGCTGACCGCCGTGGGCTTTACCGTTGATCATCATTGAGCACATCCCACAGATGCCTTCGCGGCAGTCGTGGTCGAACGCGATAGGGTCTTCGCCTTTTTTGACGAGTTCATTGTTGAGGACGTCGAACATCTCAAGAAAGGACATGTCAGGAGAAACTGTGTCCACTTTGTAGTCGACAAACTTTCCTTCTGCCGCTCCGTTTGCTTGGCGCCAGACTTTTAGATAAATAACCATATTTGCATCACTCATGTGAGGGCTCCTTACTTGTACGATCTGGTTGCGAGTTTAACGTTCTCATACTTCAGCTCTTCGACGTGGCGGATGGGTGATTTTCCTTCACCGGTCCATTCCCACGCAGCCACGTGACAGAACTTCTCGTCGTCACGAACCGCTTCACCGTCTTGAGACTGATACTCAGTTCTAAAGTGTCCACCGCAGGACTCGTTACGCTCGAGGGCGTCCAGCGCCATGAGTTCACCGAGCTCCAAGAAGTCCGCCACACGTTGAGCTTTGTGGAGCTCAAAGTTGTAGTTGCCACTGTTGCCGGGAACATTCACGTCTTTCCAGAACTGGTCTTTGAGTTTGCGGATGTCACTGATGGCTTTTTTGAGGCCCTGCTCACTGCGGGCCATGCCCACTTCTTCCCACATAATGTGACCCAGGTCGCGATGAAACTCATCCACCGTGCGTGAGCCCTTAAGAGAGAGAAGCTTGTCGGACTGCTGCTTCACTTTCGTTTCTGCTTCAGCAAAAGCTTCGTGGTCCGTGGAGACTTTCTCAATCTTGTTGGAGGCGAAGTAGTGACCAAGAGTGTAGGGGATCACGAAATAGCCGTCAGCAAGACCTTGCATGAGGGCCGATGCTCCCAAGCGGTTCGCACCGTGGTCTGAGAAGTTAGCTTCTCCGAGGACATGCAGACCGGGAATCGTTGATTGAAGATTATAATCAACCCACAAACCACCCATGGTGTAGTGAACAGCAGGGTAGATCATCATGGGCGTCTTGTACGGATCTTCTCCTACGATACGCTCATACATTTCAAAGAGGTTGCCGTACTTGCCAGCGATAGTGGAGAGCCCATCACGCTTGATCGCATCACGGAAATCTAGGTAAACGGCAAGCTTTGTAGGGCCCACGCCCAGACCTTCGTCCGTGCGGTACTTGGCCTGGCGGCTGGAGACGTCACGAGGAGCGAGGTTACCGAATGAGGGGTAAACGCGCTCGAGGTAGTAGTCACGATCTTCTTCCGGAATGTCGTTGGGTTTACGAGTCTCATCTTTCTTCTTAGGTACCCACACGCGGCCATCGTTACGCAGAGACTCACTCATGAGTGTGAGTTTCGACTGGTAATCGCCGTGCACAGGGATACAGGTCGGGTGAATCTGCGTGAAGCAAGGGTTGGCCATATAGGCGCCGCGCTTGTGCGCTCTCCAAGCAGCCGTCACGTTAGAGGCCATGGCGTTGGTAGAGAGGAAAAAGACGTTTCCGTATCCACCCGTACACAACAACACCGCATCAGCCACGTGACGCTCTAATTCGCCATTCACAAGATTACGGGTGATGATCCCGCGGGCCTGACCGTTCACCACAACGAGATCAAGCATCTCGCGGCGGTTGTATTCTTTGATCTTGCCCTTCGCCACCATCTTCATCATGCCTGAGTAAGCACCCAAGAGAAGCTGCTGGCCGGTTTGTCCGCGAGCATAAAAGGTTCTTGAAACTTGTGCTCCACCGAAGGAGCGGTTATCGAGGTAGCCGCCGTATTCACGAGCGAAGGGCACACCTTGAGCCACCATCTGGTCGATGATGTTGTTTGACACTTGGGCCAGACGGTAAACGTTGGCTTCGCGAGCACGGTAGTCGCCGCCTTTGACGGTATCGTAGAAAAGACGCTGAATCGAGTCACCATCGTTTTGGTAGTTCTTGGCAGCGTTGATCCCTCCTTGAGCTGCGATCGAGTGAGCGCGGCGAGAGGAATCTTGAATACAGAAACTCGAAACATTGTAGCCGAGTTCAGCTAAGGTCGCTGCGGCTGAGGCGCCCGCGAGTCCAGTTCCCACTACTATCACAGAGTATTTTCTTTTGTTCGCCGGGTTCACGAGTTTCGAATCGAAACGGTGCTTGTCCCATTTTTGAGCGAGGGGACCATCAGGAATTTTTGGATCAAGTTTATTTGAGGAGGACATCTTAAGCTCCTTTCACATGTAACAGGATTGTTATCAAAGCAAAACCACCGCCCACAGCGATCGCATAGATCACGCCGATGGACTTCACACCAGGCATCCACTTCGGGTGGTTCCAGCCAAAACTCTGAAACGAAGAAGCAAAACCGTGAGAGGTGTGCACAGCCGCTGCAAACATCGCCACCACATACCAAGCGGTGTTGAGAGGAGAGGCGAAGTACTCAATCACCGTTTTGTACAGGTCACGCATCATGACGCCGTCGACTTCAGTGGAGTAGTAGGGGCCATACTTGAACTGGATGATGTGGAGAACCAAAAACACCAGAATGATGAGGCCAGTGTAAGGCATGGTCGCACTCATGATCGTCTCACCGCGACCGGTGCGATTTTTCACGTAGTACTTCTGCCCGCGCGCCACTTTGTTTTCCCAGGTGAGCTTCATGGCAAGCGCCAAGTGTCCGCCGAAGAGTGCTACTAGGCCAGCTTCTGCAACGTAGAGCAAGGGGCCCAACTGGTGCAGCTTGTACGCGTAGATGTTAAAGGCGTCGGATCCCACCAAGAGAAGAACGTTTCCTGCCAGGTGAGCGACTAGAAAGCCGCAAAGAAGCAAACCGCTTACCGCGATCAACTGCTTGCGACCAATGGATGATCGAAGAAAGGTTGTGACAGCACCACTCATAGAGCACATTCTCCCTGAAAGACGTATTTGAAGTTGTAGCTATTTTCGCTGATTTTCAAGCGCTTGTCAGGTTAAAAGCCAGCTCGTCTCAATTTCGTCGCAGTGCAAATGTGTTTGAAGATTCAAACACTACTCTTTCTTCACCACCGCATACATTTTGAGGGCCTCTTGCCGAGATTTTTCATAGACAACAACTGGCCTTGGATAGTCAGGTGCTACGAGCGGGGTGGGGCAATGGATATCACCCTTGTCGACCTGGGCCAGCTCTGGGACCCACTGGCGGATGAAGACACCGTCTTTGTCGAATTTCTCACTTTGGTTGTAGGGATTAAAAATCCGAAAATAGGGTTGAGCGTCACAGCCGGTGCTCGAGGACCACTGCCAGCCACCGTTATTGGCGGCGAGATCAAAGTCCAAAAGTTTTTCGGCAAAGTACTTTTCCCCACGGCGCCAGTCGATCAAGAGAGTTTTGCATAGAAAGCTCGCCACCACCATGCGCAGACGATTGTGCATCATGCCCGTTTGGTTCAGGCAACGCATGGCCGCATCCACGAGTGGGTAGCCGGTTTTTCCTTCGCACCAAGCCTCAAAATGTTTTTCGCTCCCAAGCCACTTAATCTGGTCGTAGTCAGGTTTAAAGCACTTTTTCTCCACATGAGGAAAGGCGTCGAGGAGCATGTGATAGAAATCGCGCCAGATGACTTCACTCAGCCACTTGCGACCTCCTTCGGTGGTGTTCGCAAGGCCTGCGCGCACCATGTCTCGCACCGACAGGCAGCCGTGACGGATGGAGGGAGAAAGATTCGAGGTCCCCTCGAGGCTTGGGATGTCGCGGGCCTCGCCGTAGTCTTTCATCTTTTTATCAAAATCTTTAAGGCGCTTGAGGGCTGCTTTGGATCCGGCCGCTACCAGTGAAGAGGTCTCAATGAAGCCCAACTCTCGGTGCCAGTCAGTGTCCAAAATATTTTTTGGATTCTTCCAGGGCACGAGACTTTTCAAATTCACCTTAAAGTCAGACACAATATTTTCTTGTGCACTCAGAGTTTCGAGCCATTTATTTTTATAGGGCGTGAAGACTTTGTAGATCTGGCCTGAGCCGTTGAGAACCTCTTTCTGTTCATAAAACACGGAGTCTTTGAAGGTGTGAAAACTGATTTCTAATCCTTGCAGCGCAAGGCCTACG
>JAJTIF010000417.1 GCA_021299675.1 Pseudomonadota bacterium
GCATCTCGGCTATAGCCCCTACCAGCCCTCCAGCGACAGCAAAAATAAGAAGATTCATCCCGCTGGCTTGGTAATAGAGACCATAAAAAAGAGTGATGAGATAGCAGGTGAAAAAACCTGCCATGGCCCCCTGAAGAGACTTGTTAGGCATGATCTTATCTTTGCCGTAGATGATCCCGAAGAAGGAACAGATAGGGTCCGAGAAAACGAGAAACATGGTGGCCAGTAGAGCAATCTTCTCCGGAAACAAGAGCAGCGCCAGAGAGACACCGAGAGCGTAAAAAGGCATGCCGGTGAAACCATCTCGCTCACTGGCACGCATGAAGGGACCCATCAAAGAGACAACGATTTCATTGAAGGGCATCCAACGGGCACGGACGATATCGATCGTGAAACCTGTGACGGCCACCGCTAAGATCGCCCAGCCCCAGGTCATAGCCGACTGTCCTGATTGGTAATAGAAAAAAAGACAAAGAGAACCCACGCCCATGTGCCATACTTTACGAAGAATATGCAGATCTGATCGCTTCGCCAGTACACGATTTAGAGGGTTTAGTGAGCTCATAGCAAGGTATCCTTTATCTAAACAAATAATGCCTACATCTCGCATTCTCTTACAAAGTCTTCACTTTAATTATTTTTCATGGGTGAGTCTAGGGGCGAGTACTCTTTTCTGTCCCTGATAAGCGGTAAATATAAACTCCTCTTTAAGAAATGCCCATAACCTCGCTATAATACAGGGTAACAAGGATGTAAGATGATCAACACTGGCATGGGTGATGCGGGCACGAAGTCCGCACAGGGCCTGGATACGCATAAAAAAATTTGGGCCATTGGCGGCGGCAAAGGTGGGGTGGGCAAAAGCATGGTCACCGCCAACATTTCTATTTGCATGGCCTTGATGGGCTACAAAGTCATCGCCGTGGATTTGGATTTAGGTGGAGCTAATCTTCACACGTGTCTGGGTCTGCCGATTCCCGAGCTGACACTCTCTGATTACGTTTCAAAAAAAGTCACGCGCTTCGAAGATCTTCTCGTGAAGACTCCCATTCCAAACTTGATGATCATCTCCGGTGCACAAGATGAGATCGGCATCGCCAACCTCAAGCACATGCACAAAAATAAAATCATCAACAAGCTCCACGAGATGAATGCCGACTACATCCTCTTCGATCTTGGAGCCGGCACCTCTTTCAACACGGTGGATTTTTTCATCGCCGCTGACAAAGGGATCCTTGTGTCTCTCCCTGAGCCGACCTCGATCGAGAATACCTATCGCTTCATCAAGACCGTTTACTATCGCCGCTTGAAGATGCTCGAGGGATTTCTCGACATTGAGCCACTCATCAACCAGGCCATGAACGCCAAGCTTTCGAGCGCCAATAGCTCTCCAAGCGAGATGATCCGCAAAGTGATAGAAATTAATCCGCAGATGGGCATGCGTCTGAGACAAGAGATCGCGCGCTTTCAGCCTTCGCTGATTCTCAATCAAGTCCGCTCGCAAGCGGACATTGATATCGGCTTCTCTATTCAGAGCGTGTGTCGTCGCTACTTCGGCATCGAAGTGGATTATCTGGGATACCTGGATCACGACCCCGCTGTTTGGCAGTCGGTCAAGAAGCGCAAACCGCTTCTTATGGAATTCCCGAACTCAAAACTTGTGCACCACTTTGATCGTATCGTTCATCGCCTCTTAGGCGTCTCATAAGAAAAGGCTAAGTATGGATCTCGAAAAAACTAACTACTACGAAGTCCTTGAAGTTCCCGTGGGAGCAAGTCCTCAAGAAATTGAGCGCGCCTACATCCGTGCGAAAAACGCCTACTCCAATGACTCCCTGGCCATGTACTCTCTCATGACCGCCGATGAGTGCCACCAGATCCTCAATCAAATCGAGGAGGCTTACAGTATCCTGGGCTTTCCTGAAAAACGCCGGGAATACGATCGCGTTCGAGGCTTTAATTCAACCACCAAAAATCCCTTCGAAGATAATGCGCCTCCCCTCACTCCGGAAGCGCGGCCGCAGGTCAAGATCAATGACTTCATCGACGAAGTCGCGATCAAGCCGACGGAGTCGGTGCGCGGAGAATTCCACTACGAAAACTACGGATCCCTCAACCAAGAAGCAAAAGTCTCTAAAGTCCAAGCGCTCAAGAAGTTTAGCCTCGACTACCTATCTGAGCAGAGCATGGAACAGAAGATCGAACAAGCGACCGATTTCACCGGCGCTTTCCTCAAAGAAATCCGTGAATACAAAAATGTTCCGATGGACCGCTTGGTTGAGATGACCCGAATATCTCGCACACATCTGACGGCGATTGAAAACGACGACCTGAAAAAACTTCCGGCGGAAGTTTATGTCCGTGGATTCGTCTCCCAATTAGCAAAGGTCTTAAAGCTCAATCCAGATCTTGTGGCCACCTCGTACATCCATCACATCAAGAGACTTAAAGGCACGAAGTGATCAACGACGAGGTTTCCGAGGGTGAAACGCGCCTATTAACTGTGGAGCCTACCGATAAGGATCAGTTCAAACGCCTCGATCACTGGCTCGTGCACCACATGCCCGATGCCTCCCGCTCGACGATCAAGAGATTGTTCGAGGACGGCAACATCACCACGCTGGATGGCTCAAACCTCAGTCTCAATAAACTTCCAAAAGCGGGAGTCGAGATTGAAGTAGAGCTTCCGCCTCCGGTCAGCACAGAACTCAAAGCCCAGAACATTCCGCTCGAGATTCTTTTTGAGGATGAGCACCTCATCGTGATCGTGAAACCGGCGGGGATGTGCGTACACCCAGCGCCGGGACACCCGGATAAAACACTCGTGAATGCCGTTCTCTATCATTGTCCGAATCTTCCAGGAATTGGCGGAGAGATTCGTCCCGGGATCGTGCATCGACTTGACCTGGGAACTTCTGGCGTCATGGTGGTGGCAAAATCCCAGGCGGCTCACGAAGCGCTGGTTCATCTCTTCTCAAAACACGACATTGAGCGCGCCTATGAGGCGATCCTCTGGGGTACGCCCCACCACCTCACTGGCAAAATTGAAACTTTCATCAATCGCAATTCGCAGAACCGCCACAAGATGAGCTGCTCGGTGAAGTTTGGAAAGAAAGCCATCACCAACTACAAAGTCCTCAAGAGCTTTGATCGCTTTTCACTAGTGGAGTTTCGACTTCACACCGGGCGCACCCATCAGATTCGTGTGCACGCCTCGCAGTTTCTCCAGACTCCCGTCGCCTGTGACCCCGTCTACTCGGACGTGAATAATCAGAAAGCCAAAATGCACGAGAAGATGAGAAGCATTCTTGTGGATTACCCGCACCAACTCCTACACGCCAAGATCCTGGGCTTCACGCATCCGATCACAGGCGAAAAACTTTACTTCGAAGCTCCATTGCCGGAACCGATGAAGAGCATCGTCGAGCTCATGAACCAAGGCGCATGAAAAAACTCTTCGAGATCGACCTTCATGATTTTCGCTTCGAAGCCTGGGATGAAAAACCCAATATCGCCTTCCACCAATTGCATCAAACCCACAGCGCTCTGGTCCACCCCACTCCTTGCGATAATAGTCTTGAGGGTGATGGGATCGTGGGAGAGCGAGAGACGCTTGGAATAAAGACCGCCGACTGTCTCCCGATTGCGCTGATCGGCTTAGAGCGTGCGGCGCTGGTGCACGCGGGCTGGAGAGGACTGCAGCTGCAGATTCTTGCCGATGAGAAGATTAAAGCACTGGCGCCCCAGTCAGCCTTCATCGGTCCGTGTATCCATGCGTGCTGCTTTGAAGTGACGCAGGAGTTTCAAGCGCATTTCCCCCATCGCCCGATCGAGAACGGGACATTTGACCTGATCGCTGAGGCAAAAGATCAAATCCGTCGCCTTTATGGCATCGAAGCCGTGGACAGTGGGATTTGTACCTGCTGCGATCTTAGATTTCCTAGTTTTCGCCGCGACAAAACCCCTCAACGCATTTGGAATATCCTTCGATATCAGGCAAAATAGATCCATCTAACAAAGGATCATTTTATGGATAGAAAAGGTCTCACACTCAACGGTCTCACCACCATGCACATGCTGCATATTTTTAACTCTCTGGCGATGATTGTGGTGGGCGTGTATCTCACCATGCACTACTACGACACACTTTTCCCAACGACACTTGGTCAAGCCAGCTCGCTGTGTGACATCAGCTCGTTTTGGAACTGCGACTCCGCCACTCACTCTCCGATCGCCGCCATCGCTGGGGTACCGATCGCCTTCTTCGGACTTTTGAATGGTATCATGCTGCTCGCAAGCTCAGTCTTTGCGAGTCCGGCCTTTGAGAAAACCTGCTCTGCTGTGACAAAGTACAATGCCATCGGAACGATCGTGCTGATGATCTACTCACTGGTGGCTCTCGGTGGACTGTGTCCAGTGTGCTCCATTTACTATCTGTTGAGCTGGGTCGCCGCCTTTCTCTTCTTTAAGTTTGGGGAAAACTCTTGGGTGCCGGATCTTAAGATCACAGGTATCTTTGCGGCCCTGCTCGTGGTCTCAGGGGCTGCGATTGGGAGCTACACCAAAGGTCGTCAGGAGAAACAATCGAAGGTCGCTGTGGCCGTGATCGCACAGTTTAAGGCGCTGGCTGACTATGGTGACCCGGACATGCCCTCTCCCTTCTCGTTACACAAAGCTACAGATAATTTCGCCGATGCGCCTCTGCGTGTGAGTATCTTTTCTGATTTCCAGTGTCCCTTCTGTAAAGTCGTCTCCGACCAGATGCCCGCGCTCGTGCGTCGTTACGGTAGCAAACTCAATATTCAGTATTTCTTCTATCCCCTAGACTCCAACTGCAACCCCAGTGTGAAGAGTCAGATGCACCCCTTTGCCTGCCGCGCGGCTATGCTCTCAGCGTGTGATGCCACCAAGTTTCACAAAGTCCATGATGAGATTTTTGAAAATCAAGCGAGTCTCTCGCTGGATGTTCTCGCGGGCATCGCTGAGAAAAATAATCTCAAAGAGTGCTTCGAGTCTCAAAGTACGCGCGACGCCGTGCTCGCGAGCATGAATGCGGCGACCAAGTTTAATCTTCGCAGCACGCCTACGATCATCATCAACGGCAAAAAGATCGAAGGCTCTATTCCGACTCCGCAGTTTTTTGCGATCTTTGATGAGCTCTTGAAAAAATGATCGAAACCCACTGCCACCTAGACTATTTAAAGGCCCACCCCTTGGAAGAGATCCTCAGACTCTCTTCCGAGGCTGGCGTCTCAAAACTGGTCACGATCTCTGTGGATCCTGGAAACCTTGATGCCGTGATTAGTCTCAGCGAAGCGCATGCACAGATTTGGTGCACTCAGGGCATTCACCCGCACGATGCCAAAGAGTGCACCGAAGAAGTTTTTGCCAAGATCAAAGCTCAAGCCAGTCATCGCAAAGTGGTGGCGATCGGAGAGATTGGTCTTGATTTCCACTACAACAACTCTCCGGCCGATGTGCAGGAAGTCTGGTTTCGCCGATTCCTCGAGCTGGCGACAGATCTCAATAAACCGGTGGTGATCCACTCAAGGGATGCAGATCTTTTGATGGCAAAATTTCTTGTGGAATATTCCCCAAAGCTCAAACGAAAGGGCGTGGTCCACAGTTTCTCCTCAGGACTGGAGCTGGCCCAAACAGCGATCGATCAGGGCTTCTACTTAGGTTTTAACGGCATGATCACCTTCCCCAAGGCCGATAATGTACGGGAGGCCCTCAAACTCTGCCCCTTAGAGCAGTTACTGATTGAGACCGATAGCCCTTTTTTGACGCCTGTCCCCCATCGCGGCAAGGAAAATGGCCCCTACTTTTTACCCTTTGTACTGCAAAAAATGGCCGAGATCAAAGGTGTGCCTGCGGATAAGCTCTCTGAAATCCTGTCTCAAAATGCACAAAGACTTTTTCGGTTCTAACTAGCTGCGACATCTAGGCTTTTCTACTACACAAAATCTCCGTTCCGTGGCATTTTGCCCTTACATTTTTTGCTCAACTTTCAGCTCTCATTTTCATCATTTGATCAGTCGCTATGATCAGTCTTAAGGAGACCCTATGAAAAGCGTTAAAATTGGTATCAACGGTATGGGCCGCATCGGCCGCACCATCGTTCGGGAATTAGTTAAACGCCACGTAAGAGGTATAGACACCAATATCCAAATTGTAGCCGTGAACAATCCGGGTGACCCAGCTCCTTACTTGCATCTCTTGAAGTACGACTCCCTTCATGGAAAACTTCCCGTTTCCATTAGCATGGAAGGTGACACCCTCAAGCTGGGAACTCAAAGCATTAAATTTTACGGTCTCAAGGATCCTTCTGAGATCGACTGGAACTCTCAGGGCGTAGACGTGGTCATCGATGCCACGGGGATCTTCAAAGACAAATCAGGTCTGAGTAAACACCTGCGAGGCTCTGTGAAAAAAGTCATCATGTGCGCTCCCGGAAAAGATCTAGATGGCACCTTCGTGATGGGCATCAACCACGACAAGTACGACTCAGCCAAGCACCACATTATCTCTAACGCCAGCTGCACGACTAACTGCCTTGCTCCCATCGTCAAAGTACTCAATGACACCTTCGGGATTGAAAACGGCTTCATGACCACTGTGCACGCTTATACATCTGACCAGAACATTCTTGACAACTCACACTCAGATCTCCGTCGCGCTCGCGCGGCAGCCATGAGCATGATCCCCACCTCGACCGGTGCCGCTAAGGCGCTCGGCGAAGTGATCCCGGACATGGCCGGCAAGCTCGATGGATATGCTGTTCGCGTGCCGACTCCGGATGTCTCTATGGTAGATCTCACCGTGAACCTCACGAAGCCAGCAGATAAAAAAGCTATCAACGCCGCCATGAAAGAAGCGAGCCAGGGCAAACTCAAGGGGATTCTCGGCTACACAGAAGAAGAGCTCGTCTCAATTGACTACATGGGTGCTCCAGAGTCTTCATTCTTCGACTCGAAACTCACCAACGTGATTGGAAAGACCGCAAAAGTCGTGAGCTGGTACGACAATGAAGTGGGGTTCTCAAACCGCGTGATCGATCTCGCTCACCACGTTGGATCTAAACTCTAAAGGATACATCATGCAACTCAAGTCGATCGACACCGCTGAGCTCAAAGGGAAAAAAGTCCTGGCGCGTTTTGACTTCAACGTCCCGTTGACGAAAACAGAGCCTCGCCAAATCACTGATGCAAGCCGGATCGACCTGGCCCTCCCTACCATTCGCTTAATGCTCGAGAAGGGGGCGACGAAGATTGTCCTGATGAGCCACCTGGGAAGACCCGATGGCCAGCCCAATCCCAAATACTCTCTGGAACCCGTCGCGACTTATCTTGCCGAAGCTCTGGGTGTCGATGTCGTGCTTACTTCCAGTGCCGTGGACTCCGGCGTAAAGGAATTCCTCTCCTTGCCAGAAACTAAAATTGTTCTGCTCGAAAACTTGCGCTTCTCCCCCGAGGAAGAGAAGAACTCTTCCGAGTTCGCGGAAAAGCTTGCGATGTACGGCGACATTTACGTGAACGACGCCTTCGGTGCCGCTCACCGCAAACACGCCTCGGTGCATGCGATTAATAACTTTTTCAAAAACCGCTCCTACGCGGGCCTTCTCCTTTCAAAAGAGATTCAGTCGTTGGGCTATCTGATGGATCGCCCCAAGAAGCCTTTCGTAGCTGTCCTGGGCGGCGCCAAGGTAGCGGACAAGATCAAAACCATCGAGCGCCTCTTAGTTCTCGTGGATAAAATCTTGATCGGTGGGGCGATGGCTTATCCATTCCTCAAGGCTCACGGTCACGCGATTGGAAAATCACTTTGCTCCGATGAGGACGTGGCCCTCGCCAAACAACTGATCGCCCAAGACCGCGGCGGCAAGCTCCAGCTCCCGAGCGATCACATCGTCGCTACGACGATGGACGGCGAACCGACTCAGTCTAAAACTATCGGTTCCGAGCAGATGGGTCTTGATATCGGCCTCGAGACACTCGAGCGCTACGAGCACATCTTGAAATCAGCCCAGACCATTTTCTGGAACGGCCCCATGGGTCTATTTGAAAATAAAAACTTCGCTCGCGGGACCATGAAGATTGCTGAAATCATCGCACATACTGAAAGCTTTAGTGTCGTCGGTGGCGGAGACTCTGTGGCTGCCGCCCATCAGAGTGGCTTTGCAGAGAAATTCACCCACGTCTCTACTGGTGGAGGAGCATCGCTGGAGTTCATCGAGCGCGGTGAATTGCCAGGAGTTCAGGCCCTCAGAGGCATCCTATGAAACTCATCGTCGGCAACTGGAAGATGAACCAGAAGGTGGCAGACATTCAAGCATTCTTCGCTGAAATGCCTGCAGGCCTTGAAGCTTGGGTTGCTCCCCAAGCGTTGCACCTGCCACTTTGTTTGAGTCTA
>JAJTIF010000169.1 GCA_021299675.1 Pseudomonadota bacterium
ATCATCATGCGCAGTTCATCTCGCTCGCGCAGGAGTAAAAATAACGCTGGCCCCTTGCTGGGTCTAGGGCTCTTCTTGATTGGAAGCCTTGGATACTTTTTTGCTTTCCTCTTAAAGGCTGGCGTCTCAAGAGATCGCGAGCGATTGGCCGATGCCTCGGCGGTGCAGTTCACTCGAAATCCCGATGGGATCGGAGGGGCACTGAGAAAGATCTGGAAAGAAAATTTCAAATCACTCTCATCTCCTCGCAGCAGTGAAATCTCTCACTTCTACCTTCACTGGCCTAGGCCCTTTCTCTCATTTCTGGCGACTCATCCACCGATCCTGGAGCGTATTAAAAATATCGGAGTGAGTGCGGAAGGTATCACAGACCTGCCTGAAACGAAGCAAAGCTTCAATCAGCTCGAAGCTGTAAGCCAGTTCCAATCAACTGCAGGTAAAAATGAGGCTGCCAATCCAGTGTATGTGGCTTATGCCTTCTACTTATGGTTCGAGCGCTCGCCTTCCATTGGACCCATCGATGCAGTCATGCGATGGAATCCAAGCTTTAACAAAGAGCAAATGCTGACAACTTATGAAAACATAAAAATGGTCTCAGATCAGGATCGGTTTCGGCTCTTGGAAAAAAGTATCGCACGTCTTCGGGGAGAAGATCCCAAAGTGATCACCGAGATGCTGGGCCAAATGAAAGCCCTGATAGAAGAGGATCGCAGAGTCACCCATAGAGAGTTTTTGTTCTACTATTACTTGGGTCTGACCTTAAAACCTCAGAAAATTAAAAAAGTGCATCTCTCTCAGGAGCAAGTTTGCCAGCATGTGGAAATTCTCTGCTCTTTCTTTGAGAGCCTTCTCGGCTCTTCGAGTTCACGGGACCTGACAAAGTCTGTGTTCTCTTTACTGGGTAGAACCCCTACATTGAGGGGAGCTTCCAATCAGGAGAGCGTCCGCTCCTCTCTCAGTCTTATCGCCCAAGGGCGGCCTATGCAACGACTTCAAATCTTTAAGGCTTTCCAGCAAGCTTTTTCCTCCTTACCCGTGTCCGCTGAAGTGATCCTCTTCCTCTCCCTTCTGGCCCTCATCATGGAAATCCCTAAGACTGAAGCTTTCACGGCCGTGTAGTCCTTAGGTTTGTAGTTTTTTCAAACGCACTCATTTTTATCTTGAATCCAATTAGTCTGCACTCAATTCAATAACCCCACTGGCGAGGTTCAATATGTTTAGATTTTTTATTGCACTGTCTTTGCTCTCTGCACTTACTGCTCAGGCCTCAATCGCAGAAATCGTGACAGACGTTGAGATTGAAAAGCACATTGAGAAGATGGAGGACAAAGGTTTCAAGCTCTCCAACGTCAAAGACGTCCACGCGTCTGAAGGGCTAGTGCCTCGGTGCCGCTCCGATTTCTACGAATTCACTTACTCAAAGTCTGCCAGCCGTGCCGGTGAGCGGGCCATGCAGCACAAGAAGTTTAACGTGAATACAGAATGTTCTGGTACCGAGCGCAGGCTCCGTGTTCACGAAGTCCGCTAGATTGCAAAATTGATTGCCTAAAAAATCGATTTATCCCATGATTGAATAAACATTTGATCATGGGATAAACGTATGAAACTTATCTTTCTTTTCCTCGTTGTCCTCACTACCAATCCAGTCTCCTCCAAGGAAATTTCTACTTTCGAGTTTGAGTCTCAGAAGTATCGGGTCGACCAACTTCTTGAGACGGATGATATCATCTGGGGCATTGAGTTTGTTAGCAATGATGACATCCTCTTTACCAAGAAGAGTGGGAAGCTTGGTCTCTTCAATCTAAGTTCTAAGAAACTTATTGAGCTGAGCGGTTTACCTGCGGTCAATAACGTAGGTCAGGGCGGACTCCTGGACATCGCTCTTGAGCCGGGCTTCAAGGACAAGGGATACGTCTACATCACTTATTCTAAAAAAATGGGAGATCAACAAACCACAGCCCTGGCGCGGGCGCTCTTTGATGTGAAAACACAAAAGTTCTCAAACTGGACAGACATCTTCATCGCGAAAGCACTCTCAAAAAACGATCATCATTATGGCTCACGCATTGTGATGGACACGAATTATCTCTACCTGACAGTGGGGGAGCGCGGACACGATGCTTTGGCGCAGGATCTAAGTGTGCACAATGGAAAAGTGCTTCGGCTCAAGCATGATGGAACTCTTGCGGAGGGGAATCCCTTCAGCGGAAAGCCAGGAGCGCTTCCTGAAATTTGGTCTTATGGTCACCGCAATCCTCAGGGACTCTACCTGGATCTGAAGTCCAATACTCTCTATGAGCAAGAGCATGGTCCTCGCGGTGGCGATGAGATTAATCTGATCGTGGCGGGGAAGAACTATGGCTGGCCTATTATCAGCTTTGGCCGCGAGTACTCAGGACGTCCGGTCGGCAAGGGAATTCAAAAGGCTGAGGGCCTAGAGCAGCCGATTAAATTTTTTGTTCCCTCCATCGCACCAAGTGGTTTATTGAAGTACCAATCAAACGTCCTACCAGGTTTTGTGAACACACTTGTCTCCGGGGCATTGGTGCAGGAGCACCTCAACGTGGTGAAGCTAGATTGCACGAAAAACTGCGAGACTAAACTCTTGAAAGATCTCTCAGAGAGGATGAGGGATGTAAAAGAGGGTCCCGATGGATTAATCTATATCGCCACTGATTCTGGTAAAATCTTAAGTGTTTCAAAGAGATAGCATTGTAGGTGTTTCATTTTTTTAAAGCTTTTCCCACTTTGACCGATACGTTTGCTCAGGGTGGGATCATACATGAATCAATCAATGTTAGCTGTCTTTGGAATCGTACTAAGTGCCTCGCTGATTGGGGCCAGTCAGTTGAAAGATAAGATTGAGGAGTACAGATCATTACAGACGAACGCTCTGGCTTGTCTTCCAATTGTGCCTGCAGTGGATACAAAAATTCTTGGGCACTCCGAAGTCATTCACCTCGGAGAAGAGAAGGGATTGGTGTACGACGCTAAGATTGATTCCGGTGCTCACACCAGCTCGGTGCATGCAAAGAATATCGAGACATTCGTTAAGTCGGTGAAAGATACAAACGGCACTCAAGACGTGATGTTTGTGCGCTTTGATACGGAAGATGCCCAAGGAAAAAAAATGCGCTTGGAAAAAATGGTCAGTCGCATCCACCAAGTTAAATCAGCCTCTGGCGTTTCTTCTCGTTATTTTTTCATGGATTCAATTTGGATCAGCAGCAAGAAATATGAGATCGAAATCAATCTCGCGGACCGCTCTCATCTTTCAAAGAAAATGCTGCTTGGAAAAAATCTCATCAACCAAGGCTACCTGATCGATACCACCAAAGCTTACGTTCTGACCGAAGCTATCGTATCGAACTAGTGTTGATACTCCTGCTTAATACCTTCGCACCCTGAAACCGATACAACTTTTTCTTCTCGAACCACGAGGTGAGTGGGGAGCTGCTGAAAAGAGCTGTAGAGTGTTTTCGTTTTGCTGTTGAAAAGCGCGGCTTCAAGGTAAAAGTCTCCAACCATGGATTGAGCGATTGTTATCTTGGGTGGGACAAGCTCGGTCACGGTGTAAGATTCGGGAAATATACCGATGCTTGAAATGTTAAACTCCATGAGAGTCTCTGAGTCCTCGACTGAGAAATCCTTCAAACGAAAGCGATGGGAGAAGGCCGGACATTGAAACTTGCGGAAACGCTCTGAGGTGGCCCAGGCGGCGTAGGTCAGGCTAAAGGCGATCGATTTGGTTTGGTTGGCTGAAAAGTTTGTTTGCATACGGGAGCGGAAGGGCGCGAGGATCGTTGCCAAGTGATGCCGTTGGCCAAGTTTGGTTTTATGAATCACTTTGACGAGCCAACTATCAACCGCATAGTTTTTCTCGATCGCCTCCAGATCATCCTCTTCCAAAACAGGAAGACTTAAGACGAGCGTGAGATTTTTTGAGACGATATCTCGCAAGATGCTCCCAACCGCCCAGGTGCCTTCATTGAGATTCGAGATTTCCCATCGGACGTCTTTGAGGCTAGGGGTCACGCCCTTCGTATCGAATTGGACTTTTTTGGTGCAGCTTAGGGCAGTAAGTAAAAAAAGAACTAAAAACTTCACGCTGTAACCTCTTGGAACTTTTTGTTATCATACCTTGAATCTCATCATTGGAGTCTAAATTGAAACTTTTATTTTTTTGTCTCATTACCCTAGTCGGCTGCTCAACTGCTCCGGGCATTCTCACAGACTCTGGTAAGCAGGTTGAAGTCTTTAACACTAAGCCCGGAAATGAATGCTCAGTGGTGGGCAAGGTTGTGGGAGATAACGACAAGGGGAGCATGGATCTCGCTCGCAATCATGCTCGTAATCTTGCTGGAAAGATTAAAGCGAATGCGATCCACATCACGCAGGAAGTTCCAAACGGCCAGAAGGCGCAGGTCTTCGCGACGGCTTATTACTGCGAATAGGTTACTGGAATTCTCTGAGGTACTGATCTAGGCTTTCAAGCGTGGGGAGGTAACCCACGTTTGAGCGCTCGAGTTCAGTGCGCACGTAGGGTTTGATGTTTCCACCGATCATCACCTTCGTGGTAGCTGGGATTTTTACTTTGATGTCAGAGATAAATTTCTGGAGTGTTAAATTCTCCGTGAGCTCGTGACCTTTCGTCACACCCAAAAGAATGGCTTTTGGATTTAACTGACCAGCGGCTTCGCAGAGGGCTTCTGCTGGCAGATCTTTTCCTAAAAATAAAAATGGCACGCGGTACTGCACGCACAGGAGACAGGCAGCGAGGAGCCCAATCTCATGCATCTCTCCTTCTGGCGCCGCTAGGATGATAGAGCTCTTATCTCCGTGTTGGAGTGTGTAGCTCTGGGCGATCACCTGACCCATGTGAAACTGAACGATGGCACTGAGGGTATGCTCTTGCACAATCGAGAGAGTGTTCTGCATGACTCGAATCCCAATCTCGCGAAAGAGAGGAACAATGACACTGAGGGCGAACTCCCGGGGACCTAGCTTACGTTTTGCTTTTTCGAGTTCATAGGAAATGATGTCGAGCTTATAAGCCGCAAGCGCCAAAAGGATACCCGTGAGCATTCTTTGGGTGTCGAGATCCACCGTCTCTAAATCAACAGCTTCACTCTGTTGAATTCTCTCTTGTTTTTTGAGAAGCTCTTTAAGCTCTTCGACATTTGACCGTGCAATTTTCGAGATTGTGTGTCCTGCTTGCGTGAGCAGCTGGAGCATAGTGAGTTTTTCGATATCGACGTCACTATACAAGCGATGGCCGTTATCGGCGCGATCGGGAATAAGCGCCTGGTATCGCTTTTCCCAAGCCCGAATAGTGGCTGAGGCGACGCCGGAGAGTTGTGAAGCGATGTGAATATTGTATTGAGACATAGGCCAGAGTTTATCAAAAAAGTGAGGCCTAGGCATCTAAGTTTATTCTAAGTTTATTCTAAGTTTTTGACGTGTTGTCTAAGCCATGAGGTTAAAATGAAAGAGATTTATCCCGTAAAGCCCCGAATTCAGGAAAAGTCCTATTTAAAAAGTTGGGACAACTATCAGAGTGAGTACAAGGAGTCTCTTGAGAGGCCTCAGGCTTTTTGGCATAAGATTTCTCAACGGCTGGACTGGTTTAGAACTCCTCAAATAGTTTCGAGCGGTGATTTTTCACACGTCAATCATCAGTGGTTTGCTGGTGGAACACTCAATGCGGCTTGGAACTGCGTCGATCGCCACCTGCCAACTCGATCCCACAAGACGGCGATCATTTGGGCCAAAGACGAACCGGGTGAATACCAACACATCTCCTACGCTGAGCTTCATCGTGAGGTTTGTCGAACCGCCAACATGCTCGAGGCTCATGGCGTGAAGAAAGGAGATCGTGTCTGTATCTATCTGCCGATGATCCCAGAGCTCGTGTACTCTGTGCTGGCCTGTGCTCGGCTGGGTGCTATTCACTCAGTGGTGTTCGCTGGCTTTAGTAGTGAAGCTTTGCAGGGAAGAATCGAAGACGCCGAATGCAAGGTGGTGATCACGGCCAACGAAGGCTTGCGAGGAAGTAAAAAAATTCCACTCAAGGCCATCACCGATGCCGCCGTTAAAAATCTCTCAGTGGTAGAAAAAGTTTTTGTCGTTAATCGCACCTCTACTCCTTGGACACCCCGAAGTGTCGATGTGGTGTGGAACGAAGAAATAAAGAAGTATCGTCCGGTGGCTCCGGCACCCGCCCACGATGCAGAAGATCCGCTTTTTATCCTCTACACTTCCGGCTCAACGGGAAAACCTAAGGGGGTTATGCACACCACTGGTGGTTATCTCACCTACGCCAGCTTTACTCATCAGTATGTCTTCGATTATCACGAAGAGGATATCTATTTTTGTGCGGCTGATGTGGGCTGGGTCACAGGCCACTCTTACATCGTCTATGGACCACTTTCAAACGGTGCGACAGCTGTACTCTTCGAATCGATTCCGACGTACCCGGATGCCGGTCGCTACTGGCAGATCGTGCAAGACCTCAGGGTGAATATCTTCTATGGTGCACCCACGGCCCTGCGTGCCTTAGCTCAATCTGGTGATGAGATCGTCAAAAAGTATGACCGCTCAAGCTTAAGAATCCTTGGCTCGGTTGGTGAGCCGATCAATCCTGAAATATGGAAGTGGTACCACGACGTGGTTGGCGACAAGAGGTGTGACATCATGGACACCTGGTGGCAGACCGAAACGGGAGGAATTCTCATGACTCCGATTCCTGGAGTGACACCGACAAAGCCAGGCTCAGCGACCTTTCCGTTTTTTGGAGTCGAGCCAGTGGTGGTGAACGCAGAAACAGGTGCAGAGATTAAGGGAAATGGGATTGAGGGAGCTCTGTGTTTAAAGCGCTCTTGGCCTGGACAGGCGCGCTCGATCTATAAAGACCATGACCGCTTTGTGCAGACTTATTTCACCCAGTACAAAGGGCTGTATTTTACAGGTGATGGGTGTCGTCGTGACGAAGATGGCTACTATTGGATCACCGGACGCATCGATGACGTACTCAATGTGTCGGGACATCGACTAGGAACAGCTGAGATTGAAAGTGCTCTCGTCGAAAATGCAGCAGTGGTGGAGTCCGCGGTGGTGGGCTACCCCCATGAGATTAAGGGCCAGGGAATTTATGCCTATGTCGTGCTCTATCCCGATTATAAAAATTCCCCAGAGCTGATTGAAGACATAAAAAATACCGTCAGAGAATCCATCGGTCGATTTGCAGCTCCCGATGTCATTCACATCACCCAGGGACTTCCTAAAACAAGATCGGGTAAGGTCATGCGCCGACTTCTCAGGAAGGTGGCACACGCCGAGTACGAGGGATTGGGAGATATAAGTACGCTCGCCGATCCTTCGGTTATGGAGAGCATCATCAAAGAACACAAAGCGCTGAAGACATGAAGGGCATCTTCCTTTTGATCACCTTGCTCTTGCCTTCAGTGGTGCTTGCCACTCCCTTGAGTCTTGCTCAAGAGAACATCGGAAAGAGCATACTTGAAAACTATTTTCATCAGCCTCTGCCGCAAGTTCTAAAACTAGTTGAAGCACTACCGGCGAATAAGCGAAAAGTCATAGGGAAGAGTGTTCTCTTGAATCTTTATGGTCATAACTTTGATACCACTCTCGTGCACGACACTCATGAGATCATCAGCTTCACTCGAGTCTTCTACGATGAGGTGAGTGCTCCGAGCATTTATTCGCAGATCGAAAAAATGGGAAAGAAGGTTCTTAAAATTACAAAAATAAAAACCGGGGCGAAGCCGGGCACCTTTCATGATTTTTATTTTCAGGATCAAGGTCTGTTTTTTAGATTTAACCAAAATAAAAAGATTCAAATCATCACAGTAAACAAAAACAAGAAGGCCGTTAAGTCGTGAACTCTTTCTCCCGACTCAAGAGGCTCTTGTTTTGACCGAAAGTCTTTCACTGGCTAGTTAGGGGGGTAAGTTCTTAACCCCAAAGTCAGAGGAGACTTTATGAAAATGGTATTTAGCATTTTAGTAGCGGCGATGAGCTTACCAGGCTTTGCCCAAGTGAGATACGTGAACACAATTGAAGTGGACGTAGCACACAGAGGCTTCAAGCTCGATCAGGCTCAGGTGTTCCACATCCCCACACGCACCGAAGTAAGAGAAATTCCTGGCTGTAACCCACACGGTGAAGCTGGAAATGTTTGTACTGAAGTTGTGGTGCTTGAGAGTCAGCCAGTGGTTCAAGTTTTTGTAGACTACACTGATGGTGTATTTCATGACCCAGAAATGCCTTCTGCCCACCTTACTTTCCAGTTCCCCGTCAGCGATTTCACTGCAGAAGAGATGACTAGCCTCACAGCCGCAAGCCCAATGTGGCGCATGAGAGGCGGAGCTACTCGTCGTAATTTCGCTCGCAATAATTTTAAACTCGAATTGTCAGTGGTTAGCCGTGATATTCGTATCGTAGACACTCGTCGCTCAAAGCTATGTCCGATTGGTGAGTCAGGTTTTCCTCAGCCTGGATGTGTTGAAGAACTCGTATATAAAACGGTTTCTAAGAAAGTGCGCCAAGTTAATCTTGTTCGCAACTAGTCTTGATTGGAAGAGTGAGCCACCGAGCTCACTCTTCTCTCCAATAAACCCGATCTGCCACATTTAACTTCACAGGACTTTGATTCTTTCCAACGCTTTCAAGGATTTTTGTCTCAAGCACCTCAATCGCATCTATCAAACCATCACTAAATGAACCTTGCTTAAACTTCTGGCTCATCTTCAAAATGGCACTTTCCAAAACCTCGTCTGCAAGCTTGAGCTCGCGCGCCGTGAGCAGATGAATCTTGTGTTCTCTAAGAGAAAGATAGACCAGGATTGAAGCGTGATGGCCAAGGCTGTCGGATTGAAAATGACTAAAGGTTGCCTGTGCTTCCTGTAGCGTTTCTCGCTCCATTTCGCTCGGAAGCGCAAAGTAAAAATGAAGACGAGTTAGTCTTAAGAGGTAAACAGATATTAGTACCAGGGCACCTACCAGTAAAACTTCAAGGCTTCTCGGTTCGAGATTCCAAAAGTGTAGAATCAAGGCACTCACGAGCAATCCCAAAAGGAGTGCTCCTCTCCACGCAGCACCAGGGTAGGGATCAGAGCTTCTGGCGGAAGCCACAATTAACTCATAACCAGTCTTCTCTTCGAAGAGAGAAATGCGACTATTG
>JAJTIF010000397.1 GCA_021299675.1 Pseudomonadota bacterium
AGCCTGACCGGTGGCCGCGCCACCTATCATAGCATCGCTGACACCGCTGATGTTTGGGGTAGCCAGCTGCGCCTGGGTCAATACCGCGAGGATGCCTGGAAATTTTGGGGCTTCATCGCTCGCGGCGAAGAGGCTCAGGCGCTGGCGAATTTGAACCAAAGTGCGCCACTGCAGGTGGTGAGCTTTGGAGCAGGAGCAGAGATGACACTCAAGAAGTTCCAGCTGGGCCTGCAGCTCGAGCGCTCTTACTACCGCACAATCCAAACACGCTTCGAGAGCGCTCTCCTCTATCTTAACTACGCCTGGGGCAAGCAATGAAAGAACTTATTCCCCTCGACCTGCTGCTCTTGGCCCTGAGTCTCATCGGAAGCTACTTTTTATCCATCTACATGATTCAGATTATTTTGCAGACACTGAGCATGCAGCGTTTTAAAAATTATAAAGCAAAAAAGCAACAAGAGCTCCCTTCCCTCACTCTGCTTATTCCCGTTCGCAATGAAGCTGAGCTCGTGGTCGAAGCCATCAACCGTGCTCTCCAATTACCGCTTCCCAACTTTCAAGTGATCGTGATTGAAAACGCATCGACCGATAAGACCTACGATCTTTTGCATGAAGTATTCCAGCTCAGACCTAATGGAAAGCCGGACACCTTTTACACGCCTCTCTTTCCTAATCTGCGAGTGATCAAGTCACCAATAGCCGGGAAAGCTCACGCCCTCAATCTCGCACTCCCGCAAGTCAACACGGAGATCGTGGCCACCCTCGATGCAGACACCATCCCAGAACCTCAGGGCCTCATCACTGTGCTGCAAGAGTTTGCTCACAGGCCGATGCTTCAGGCCATTGGTGGGATCGTGCGAGTGATCAACCCCTCCATGACTTGGTCGCCCAAGGTGAAGCTCCCTTCGAGTTTTCTCTATGCTCTCCAAGGACTAGAATATCTGCGCGCCTTCAGTGGCGAGCGCCTGGGCTGGGGACTACTGCGGGCCAATATCTATATGTCCGGCTCCTGCGCTCTCTTTCGCACGGAAACGCTCAAAGAGTCGGGTGGCTTTCAAATTCAAACGGTGACAGAAGATTTAGAAACAACCCTCGAGCTCCTCAAGCGCTCCGAGGGAAAACCTCACCCCATTGATATTCTTCCGGTGGTGGTGGCGTGGACACAAGTGCCCCATGATTTGAAAAGTCTTTTTCACCAGCGGCGCCGTTGGCAGGCAGGGCTCTGTCAGTGTCTGTGGAAATATAAATCACTATTCTTAAACTCCCGCTGCGGTTTGATCGGGCCCTTCACACTGCCCTACATCCTTTTCACAGAAATCTTGGCGCCTCTTTTGGAGTTCATCGCTTTCTTGCTCGTCGCCCACGCACTTTTTTATCAACTCGTGGATTTCAATCCAGTGTTGGTGATTGCGGGAACGAGCCTTGGGCTCTCAGCGATATTGACTAGTCTCTCTGCGCTCACAGAAAATCGTTACCTCAAGTCTCGCTGGTCTATTTTGGGATTAATCGTCTTGAGCCTACCCCTGAACCTTCTCTATCGACCTATCATCAATCTCTACCGGATCGAAGCAACGCTGAGGTTTCCGTGGTTTCGCCACTGGCGCAGCATTGAGCGCAAGGAGCTAACTAGCCTCCCGCAAGCTTCACCTTAAAGCCCATCTTCTCAAGGATGGCCTTGATCTTGTCCCGATGGTCCCCTTGGATCTCGATGCTCGTTTCTTTAAAAGTCCCCCCAGTCCCGCATTGAGTTTTAAGCTTGGTGGTGAGATTTTTAAAATAGTCGGGATTGCTGGGGAATTCAAACACCACCGTCACCGCTTTTCCACCCCGTCCGGAAGTTTCCCGACGGATTTTTAGTGTCAGTGCGGATGGATTAATGTCTACCACTTTGCACTCGCACGGGTAGTGCCCACAGGTTTTACACTGTTTTTCATGGGATCCATCAGAGGAATAGAGAATGCGTGGTTTATCACTCATGTGCTAAAATTATCGTATGAAACACACCTCGTCTGGCCCCTACCGCTATATTGTTTTTCATAAACCTTATGGTGTCCTGAGCCAGTTTACTCCCGAAGATGGGGCCCGCACTCTGGCGGAATTCAATCTCCCCAAAGACGTCTACGCCGCGGGCCGCTTGGATAAAGATTCCGAGGGACTCTTACTACTCACCAATGACGGCCCCTTCATCGAAAAGCTCTTAGACCCAAAAAATGAAAAAGAAAAAACCTACTGGGTGCAGGTGGAGCGTATTCCCACGACAGAAAAACTTCAGCAACTCTCGGGCGGCGTAAAAATTCAAGACTACACCACTCTGCCCTGCAAGGTGCGTCTGATAGAGGACCCGGGATTTCCACCTCGGGATCCACCGATTCGAGTCAGAAAAACTGTTCCTGACTGTTGGCTCGAGATCATTCTGCGCGAAGGGAAAAATCGTCAGGTCCGCCGCATGACCGCTGCCATTGAGCACCCGACGCTGCGCTTGGTGCGCGTTCGAATGGGAAAGCTCACGCTCGACGATCTCCCTGCGGGAGAGTGGCGCGAGGTTTTAAAAACTGATGTCCTGTGATTTCTTTCGATCACGCCAGCTCGCGGTGGCCGTGAGTTGACCCTCAGTCACCCCGTACTTCTCCTGGGATCCTATAATAGTGGCGACAGAATGATAATCCTGCGTGCCATCGAGAAGATTGAGGTAGCTCTGAATTTTTGATCTCAAAGTTTCGCCCCGCTCGTGGAGAGCTTCAAAGCGCCAGAAGCCTAAAGAGTGTTTAGGCACGAGGAAGCCTGCCGATTGCGCGCTTCCACGGTACATGGTGTTGCGACACTCCTGATCGGCTTTTAAAAAGTGCATGTTCCCGTAACTATCTTTCAGTTCCACAGAATGCTTCTCGCAGGGCTTACCGCAATCTTTAAAACTCGATCCCTTGGACATGAAAGCCGCAAACACACAATGCTCCATATGAAATTCAGGCATGTACTGGTGCAAGCACACCTCGACTTTGGAGGTATCCACATTTTTCAGCATGCTCTCGAGCTGCACTTGATTTAGGTCATAGGAGAGACAGACACTTTCTAAATTTTTTGAGAGAAGATACTCCACCGTCATGGAGTTAGAGGCGTTAAGTGAAAAATCTCCCAAGAGCGTGATGCCCTTGTCCTGCAGGTAATGAAGCGCCCCGAGGTTGCGGACTAAAATCGCATCCGGCTCCAGACGCACCAGTGTATTGAGATTGTAGTACTCCAGGGGTTTAAGGATGCGGGTGGTGGCAAGTGCCACTCTAAAACCAGCCGCTTTGAGCTCCTTGACCGAATTATGGTAGTCCTTGCCGAATTCAAAATCCAAAATGACATAACTTAGTTTCTGGGGCTCCAGTTTAAAACCGAGGAGTTCATCAACCTGTGCTTTTTCTCTCAGCACGATATTTAACTGTGGTTTTATCTTTTGACCCTGGGTCTTGACGGAAAACTCATAAGGCTTAAACGCCGCTATTTTCTGCACACGCAGAGCTGAGAGCTCGGCGATAAACTGATTCTTCAGGCGCTTGACCTCTTTGAGATTAACATAGCCCCTCTCACCTTCAATGACGACGTGGTCAATGAGAAAGGGCGTATGCGTGAGGGCAGAGAGCTCTTCCACAATTTTTTTATGAAAACCGGCAGACTCACTCTGCGCGACGAGCGCACCTTGCAGCGTGATCTGCCTCTGCTCCGGGTCCGTGATAACAAGCTCGACGGGCGTACCCGGTGTGAGCTTAAGCTCCAGCTTGAGAGGAATCCGTCGCATATGTTCGCGACTGCTTACCGCACGCTTGGTCTCCTGGGTGATGGACTCGTCAGAGTTGAGCCAGACTCGCTGACCAGCTCGCAAGAGGGATAAGTCTTTAAACTCATGCAACTCCAGCTCCACACTGGTCTTGGTCGTTTTGAGCGCAAAAATTTTCGCACCCTTCTCACCCTCGCGGGTTTCAAACACCACCCCTTGTCCGGCCTTGAGGGCGTGAGGAGTTTGAATGATGACCTTCTTGCCACGTAACTCGAGAATAAGTCCCAGCTCCAGTCCGCGGTGAGAAGAATAGGTCCCTTCCACGAGTTCTTGGTGATTCACACCATGGAGCCATCCAGAGAAGAAGCCACGGGAGTAGCTGATCGCCAGCTTCTCTCGCTCGCGCTCATTAGGAGCATGGCCCTGAAGAGCGAGTTGATAACTCTTTGCGGCCGTGTAAACGTAGTCTGGGGACTTAAGTCGCCCCTCTACTTTAAATGAAGCCACCCCGGCGTCTTTGAGGGCACTGACTTCATCGAGTCCACATAAATCCTTGGGGCTGACCAAATATTTTTTGTCTCCCAAATCTCGCTTTTCGCCATCGACATACATCTCATAACTCAAACGACAGCTCTGGGCACACTGGCCGCGGTTGGCCGATCTTCCCCCTAGTGACTCGGAAGTAAAACACTGTCCTGAGTAAGCGACACAGAGGGCGCCATGGACGAACACCTCCAGCTCCACGTCGGTGTGCTCTTTAATCAATTTTATTTCTGGTAAAGAATTTTCTCGACCTAAGACGAAGCGGTCGATCTCGAGATCTTTCAGAAGATAGATCGCATCCTGGTTAGTCACCGTCATCTGGGTGGAGGCATGGATACGGATATCTTTGGTCATGGAGCGGATCATGCGTGCCAGTCCCAGATCCTGCACGATGAAAGCATCCGGGGCCAGTGGGATAATTTGTTGCAGGAGCTCCTGGGCCAGGGCGAGCTCTTCTTCAAAGATCAGTACGTTGAAAGCGAGGTTCACTTTCACCCCATAGAGATGACATAAGTCGATCAGCTCTTTGAGTTCTGCGAGACTGAAGTCATAGGTCCTGCCACGAGCATTGAATCCAGGGACACCCACATAGATCGCCGTGGCCCCGCCATGAATAGCAGCGAGGGCCATGGGCATGTTACCAACTGGAAGCAGCAGTTCAGGATCAAGCATAGAGGATTAGAAACGAATCTGTTTCACTCCTATCACTTTTCCCATCACACGATTCGTCACAACGCTCGCTCTCGAGGCGTTTTTACCGTTGTGCTCAAGCACCCAGCTATCCCCTTGCAGAGACACATCCAGGGCCAGAGTTTTGCGGGAGCCGGTGATTCCATTAAAGAGATGATCAATCGTCACGGGGCCTCCGTACTGGGGCTCGAAGCGCTCTATCAGGCGTAAGCGGATCACCTCATGGTCACCGGTAGTGTACATCACAATCCCCCGGCGAGCTTGCGCGAGAGTAAAAGTCTCGTCTGTTTTAATGCTCCCACCGCTGGTGGTTTTCATGTTCATGCCAGAGATTTTCCCAGCTTGCATGACAACAGATAAAGTCGTCACATCGCGGTCTTGGTCATTAGTGACATCCAGAATTTTTTGAGTTCCGGCCAAAGCTGAAATTGAAATAGACAAAAGAATAGCTGTCAGAGGTGTTCTCATATTGTTTCCCCCTTTATGAGATGCGCCAGCAGGTTTAGCATCCTAAAAGGGGAACACAAAGCAGGGTGAAATTTTTACAGGCTTAGAACTGAGCGGTTCGAAGCATCACAAGGGTGCAACCTTCGATAACTTCAATCTTTTGCTGGCCGAGGGCCTTTCTCACTTTTTCTGATTCACTGCCGGGGTTCATGATGACCCGCTGGGGACGCAGCTTGAGGATGGCGTCTAAGTTTTGCTCTAGAATTTCAGGGTTAACATAGATCGTCAAAGTATGCACATCTTTGAGCTCAGAGAGTGACGCCACACAGGGGTGACCTGCAATCGACTTGAGGCGTGGGTTAATCAGCTTCACCTGGTG
Source organism: Pseudomonadota bacterium (assembly GCA_021299675.1). GTDB lineage: Bacteria > Bdellovibrionota > Bacteriovoracia > Bacteriovoracales > Bacteriovoracaceae > UBA6144. Next base: position 5,820 of record JAJTIF010000397.1, read on the forward strand.
CCCTTTTTCAACTAAAAGCTCCAGGGCCATAAAAGAATAGCGTGTAGGGTTATCGGAAGCTCCTAAAATGGCAACGACACTCAATGGCCACATCCTTAAAAATCAGGTTATTATTTTATTATCAAGGATAATAGTGATGACTATCAAGACAAAAAGTTTTCAAAACCTGCAAGAGCTCAAGGCGCACGTGCAAGGGCACGAGCCTACTTTTTATACCTCTTCTAAGACCTCCACTGTTATTCCCTATGATAAGTTAAGTGAGGAGATCAAATCGACCCTCACCTTAGGTGATCTCTCAAAAATCCCTCCCCAAATGATGATGAAAGGCGACAACCTTGTGCTCTCAGGTGCTGTCAATTGGCAGGACGCGGATCAGTTTCTGAAGGCCAATAACCGCGCCATCATGACCTCCCCCACCGAGCAGCTGGCTTTGGTGCTGGCGGGTGTGGCCACTTCTTGCACAGGTGAGCGCTGCTTTGCTTTCGGTAATCTTCGTAAGCAAATCGTTCGTCTCAAATACCTTAACCATGAAGGCGTTGAGGTGGAACTTCATCGCTCTCAACCCTTTCCGCAGACCGCTGGGCTTGCCGCTTACCAAGCTGCCTTTGCCCCCTATGCTCACTTTAAGAATGCTCCCTTCCCACGCTTTGAAACAGCGACAGATCTGATGATTGGAACAGAAGGCCAGTTAGGGATTGTGACGGAGCTTGAGCTCGAGACCACGCCCCATGATAATGTGACCTACGTGTTTCTCCTCTTGCCTCGCTGGGAAGACGACTACCGCGCCCATCTGGAGGTTTTTGAAAAAGTTCAAAAATACCGTGGCGCTGTGATTTCCTGCGAACTGCTAGACG
>JAJTIF010000324.1 GCA_021299675.1 Pseudomonadota bacterium
CGTCGCGACCTTCTCGACTGGTGTCTACATTCCAGAGCTCGTGTTTGTCGTCTTCCAAATGACTTTTGCTGCCATAACCGCAGCCCTTGTTTTGGGCGGCGTTGCTGAACGGATGAAGTTTGCCGCCGTGGTTCTGTTTGCAGTTCTTTGGCCTTTGTTGTCCTACTATCCGATGGCGCACATGGTTTGGTGGTGGCCAGGACCAGACGGCTTAGCAGCGGCTTCGGCCCAAGGTGATAGCTTCACCACAGGGCTGATCTGGAGCTTTGGTGCCCTCGACTTTGCTGGTGGTACCGTGGTGCACATCAACGCCGGGATTGCGGCTCTGGTTGGCTGTATTATTCTAGGTGCGCGTTCTGGCTACCGGAATGAGCCGATGCCCCCGCACTCTTTGGTCATGACCTTCATCGGCGCAGGCCTTCTGTGGGTGGGTTGGTTTGGCTTCAATGCAGGCTCGAACCTAGAATCCAACTATTATGCCATCTTGGCGATGGCCAACACCTTCATCGCAACCGCCGCAGCGGGCTTAAGCTGGGTGTTATATGAGTGGGTCACCCGCAAGCGTCCGTCGATGCTGGGCTTGGCGTCGGGCATCGTGGCTGGTCTTGTGGCCGTGACCCCTGCCGCCGGCTTTGCTGGTCCAATGGGTGCGCTGATCCTGGGTCTTGTTGTCTCGCCAGCCTGTATCTTCTTCTGCTCGGTTGTAAAATCCGCGTTGAAGTATGACGACAGCTTGGATGCCTTCGGTATCCACGGCATTGGTGGCATCATCGGCGCTATCGGCACTGGCATTGTGGTGTCGCCAGCTTTGGGTGGCGCAGGCATTGTCGATTATACCAAGTGCTTCGATGAAGCTGGCAAAATTCTCGCGGTCTGCCCAGCGGCCACTTACGACATGGGCACACAAGTGATCGCCCAGCTAAAAGGTGTGCTGGTTACGGTTGCTTGGTCTGGTGTGGCATCTGCCATCGTCTTCTTCATCATCAAATACACGATTGGCCTCAAAGCCTCGGTCGATGATCAAGAAGAAGGCCTCGACATCGCAGAGCATGGTGAGCGCGCTTACCACCTCTAAGTCCTAGATCGACATTGAATTAAAGGGCCAGCGTCGCGCTGGCCCTTTTTTTGTGGCTAGATTTCTAGGCGACGGATCGTCAGAATAGCGCCATAGCTGGCACTGATCCTGTCGACCGCTTCTGCCAAGGGCTCGTGCGCGACTGCCATATGATAACCATTGGCATGAAGGATATGTGTCGCGTCCGTCATCAAGGCGACATGGCCCTTCCAACAGACAATATCGCCTCGCTTAAGACCCCGAAAGCTTTGATCAAAGTCTACAGCTTTCCCAATCTCGCGCTGCATATAAGAGTCGCGCGGCAAAAGGATGCCTGCGGCTTTAAAAGCCGTCTGGATCAAGCCCGAGCAATCAAGCCCTAAACTCTCAACGCCACCCCATTGATAGGGCGCATGGAGAAATTGCTCAGCGACTGCAACGGGGTCTTCTGCTGACACGGCTACGGGGGATAAATGGGCCTCATAGATCCAGCCTGCCCGCTCCACCGCCACAAAGCCGTTCTCGCGCTCAGCCTTTAGGCTTACTTGCGCACCGAGACTCAAGAGAAAATGCGGGGCAGCCCGCGCGCTTGGCCCCGAGAAGGCATAGGTACGCAGTACTTTGACTTTGTGGGTTGTCGCCAAAACTGGAGCGGACAAGGCTGCCATATCAAACCAGCCGACATAGCCGTCGCTGTGCATTTGGCCCCAACCAAAACCACCGCGCTCTTCGTAAATGTCGATCACATCGCCATGAAGTGCTTGGCTCAGTTGTTCGCCATCCAGCTCTGGCACTTTGCGCAACGGCGCAACACCTGCGCTAACTTGATGCGGGATTGGATCGACAAAGCGGGCGGATTTCACAAGTCCCTTGAGCTTTGTCGCCGCCAGATCACTTCGGTAGGGGTGAAGATTTGAATCTAACATATCTTTCGTCCATCAAGCCAACTTTTGACGGGCGGCTACCGCTTCGCTTGCGTCCAAACATGATGCACGATTGACTTGCGTGATCGTGGCAATATTACGCGCGATGGACGCTGCATAAGTGGACAGCCGTTCTGCGCCCGCTTCCGTTCCGACCACAAAAATATTGCGCCGATCGGCCGGGTCAGGCCGACGTTCAACCAAGCCAACATCTTGCAACGTATCAATGGCCCGAACAACAGCTGGCTTGCCAACACCAAGCCGCTGCGCCAGAGCCCGAACAGTATGTGGGCCCGCCTCCAGATAGACCGTCAGCATCAGGGCAGTTTGACGGGCGGTCAAGTCCGGCCCATCGGATTGCACAGAGCGGGACGTGACGTCCAACCACAAGCCAAGGGCTTGCTTATCAAGTCCAGCAAACTGATCCAACTTTGACCCCTTGGGCTTTGGTCACTCGTGACCATGCCATTTGCGTCATTAGGTGAATCGATTTGCGCTATTGGGAAAGAGTCCCTGTGGACTCAATTGCTTGCCGAAACGCCATACGCGAGTCCGTGTAGAATTTAGCCGAATCTTTTCCGTAGCATGGCCTCAATCGTGCGCACTGCATGAACTTCACCACCTTGAGGTCGACCAGGCTTTTCTTTGGGATTCCAGCAATAGACATCGAAATGGGCCCAGATCGGATTGTGGTCTTTCACATTGACGAACTTTGAGATGAAAAGCGCCCCATTGATCGCGCCGGCAAAGGGGCCGCCTGAGTTTTTCATGTCTGCAATCGGGCTGTCGAGGTCGTCTTCATAAGGACGCCACAAGGGCATCCGCCATAGGTGGTCACCCGTCTGAGCCGCCGCCTCGGTCAATGAGGCGGCCAACTCCGC
>JAJTIF010000146.1 GCA_021299675.1 Pseudomonadota bacterium
ACTCGCCATGATGTGGTCGCTTGAAATATCTGTTTGTTTGGAGAAGCGATCAGAACGTGACCAGGGTGTGACCTCGTGTTGATTCTGATGAAAGACCACACTCACGCCACTGTAGAGATTAGTGGTGGAGACGGCGAAGCCCTGGGGATAGCCGCGTTGAATGTTGGCGTTAAGTTTCTTGAAGTCCACTTCGCGCTCGATCAACTGTCGCAGCGGGGCTGTGTCGAGCAAGTGATTGGCCTTGGAGCCCTCGGATTTAAGCCCCCCGAACACTGTACCAGTGATCCACTTACTCCCGAGCTTACCTACGGAGAGAGCGCCCAGATCAAAGACGTCTTGCGGACGGATGCTTTTCCATAGATCCCACAGTTGCGAGGTGGCAATATCCCAGTTGTCGGCGTGAGCCGCAAGGTAGACGGCATTAAGGGCACCGGCGGAGTTTCCGGTGATAATCTGAAAGAGGTCTTGGTCCTCTCCCATGATTTCATAAATCGCCCGGAGAGCTCCTACTTGATAGGCTCCACGCGCACCACCACCTGTGAGAGCGATTGCATTTTTCTGCATGGATTCATGATATCACTTTAACAGATCGCGGAGAACAGATTCTGCGGAGGCTAGAGAACCTTCAATCCCTGGGTAGAGGAAACCATCGCCACACAAAATCAGTCCTAGAGCCGGTTTTAAGAAGGGAGTGTTGTGTGAGGTTTCAGGCGTGGAGTAACGCCATTTTTTTATTTCAGCGTGATAAAGTAGTCGCTCGGGCAAGATGGTCCAGAGTAGGCGAGTTGTTCGCTCAAGAATCTCTGCGTCAGTGAGTTCAAACCACTCTTCAGAAAGAGCGGCGGAGAGATAGAAGCTGAGGCCGTCTTCGCACAACCCACGGTTCTTCATAAAGTAGATCTGATGCTCTCGTAAAATATCTTGGGCACCAGCGCTTACCGGCATGCGATAGAGCCCAACGATCGATTTGTGGTATGAAAGCTTCCACTGAGGATCATAGGAAATTTTAGATTCATCTAGGAGCCCCAAGGCCTGAGGCAAGGGAGCCGTGAGGATCACCTTATTCGCTGTATAATCACCCTTGTCCGTCTCCAACAGCCAGTGATCTTTCTGCTGATGTAGTTTGAGGACTCTGGTCTCAAGGATAATGTCGATGCCTTTGGCAATTTTTTTTGGGAGTGATGTCATGCCTCCGGGGACGTGGCAGCCGCGGTGGAGTTCTTGGGTTCGCATGGAATCAGGCCAGCAGGGATTGCCGTGATCAAATTTCTGCTCGTCAATCCTACGTGTGGCCATGCGCCCGCCTACACCGCGGGATTTTTCAATAATTGGGCAATTCAGTCGTTTCGCGATGGTAAGGCCAGCGATGCCGGCCCCAATCACAATATGCTCATTCATGTTAATCTAGTTGTTCAAGTGTTTTATCTAGTTCCGCAAAGCTTGAGAAGACGCGAACTTTTTTACCTTTGTTAGTGAGATAGCGAGACAGATCGTGCATGCCCACCACCCAGATTTCGCACAGATTCTTCGTCGGAGCGAGAATCTCATCGATGAAAGTCGGCAGCGGAGTCTTGAGGTGGTTTAAGTGAGTCACACCGAGAACCAGCACGCTGGCTTCCACCGCATTGACCGCTTCGGAGATACTGGCCGAGGGGAGGTTTGAGCTCAAGAAGAAAAAATTCATCTGGTGCTGACAGCACAGAAGGGCGCTCATCATGATGTCCATCATGTATAGCTCGCCTTCGGGCGTGGCGAGAGCAATCTTATTGGTGGACTTAACTTTCTTTTCGTAGTGACCGTAGATGATGTTGCCCACGTGAAACTTGATGATCGCCATCAGCGCGATAATCTGGGTGTTAGAAAGTGTCCCGGTTTGCCGGCGAACCTCAACCTCTTTGAGCAGTGGGTGCAGAATATCTAAAGCAAAACGACCTGGACTCAAGGCCATTTTGGCTTTATTCAGCTCGTGGGAGATTATGTCGACTTTGTAGCCTGCGAGGGCCATCAGAAGATTGTTGCGTGTCTCCTCGGCATTCAGCTCGATGCGCGAGGCTTGAGCTGGCGTGTGCTGCAAAGTGATGCTACGAGTACTGGTTAGTTTCTCGTAGATTTCTTTGAGCTCAGTATCTGGAAGTCGAGCTATTTGACCGATGGAGTTTCCAAGATTAGTCAGTTGAGAAAGAAGGGTCAGTCTTTCGATCTCTTCATTTGAGTATTGACGACGACCTGTATCGGTTCTATCAGGCCTTAGTGCCCCATAGCGCTTCTCCCAAGCTCTGATGGTATGGGTGGACAGACCTGAGATCTGGGCCGCCATTTGGATGTTAAAATACTTCATAAGGGGCTCCTTTTTTCATTTAATCTACTTTAATTATACGCCTTTGGGACAAGGGTGAGACAAGTGTAGATGCGATGTCTAATATCGATAAAAGTGAGGAAAGTGCTTAGAATCCTTGAGCTTTTGTTGGTTTTTGGGTAGCCTCATTGTAATTGTCCAAGTGAACAAAGAGGTTGTTGATGAAGATTCTCCTAACGGGAGCTACTGGATTTGTGGGTAAAGTTCTGGTCCGCCAGCTCCAGGATGTCGGTGACGAAGTTGTCATTCTTACTCGTCACACCCAGGGCGCAGCTCTCAACCTAGGAAGTGCCTGCCACTTCTTTCAGTGGAATGATACCAGAGAGCTTCCTCCTCTTGAGGCTTTCGCCGGCGTTGATGCGGTCATCAATCTTATGGGTGAAGGCATCGCTGAGAAGCGCTGGAGTGATGAGCAAAAAAAGAAGATCTATAATTCACGCATCGATGGAACGCGTAGCCTGGTCAAGGCTTTAGCCGCTCTCGGCTCTGCGGCTCCAAAAACTTTCGTCTCTACTTCTGCCATTGGTATCTATGGCAAGCGCGGCGACGAAGAGGTGTATGAGTCAGAAACAGTGAAAGATCAAGATTTCCTCTCCCATGTGTGTGTGGATTGGGAGAATGAAGCTCTCAAAGCTGAAGCTCTCGGCATCCGTGTCGCTCTTATGCGTGTGGGTGTGGTCTTGGGTCGTAAGGGCGGCGCACTGGCTAAGATGTTGCCTATTTTTAAACTTGGCGGCGGTGGGCCTTTGGGTTCTGGAAAGCAGTGGATGAGTTGGATCCACATCGAAGACCTAGCGGCCATGTATGTACGTGCAGCTAAGGAGGCCAGTTTTAAAGGCGCCTTCAATGCCACGGCTCCTTATCCTGCGACCAACGCCGACTTCTCCAAGATGCTAGGAAAGGTGCTTAAGCGTCCCGCTTTTGCTCCGGCACCGGGCTTTATGATGGAACTCGTGTTCGGAGAGATGAGCACGGTGATCCTCGATGGTCAGCGTGTGATCCCCAAGCGCATGCACGATGAGGCGCATTTCCACTACCGCTATCCAACCCTTGAGATGGCCCTGAAAGAAACTGCTTTTTAAGAGATCACTTGTTTGAGCCGTGTCTGTTCGGACACGGCCCACTTCACTCCGCCCATTCCTAACCCACTTTGCTCATGACCGCCAAACGCCATGGCATCCACGCGCCAAGCAGTGTGATCATTGATCATCAGATTCATGCACGCCATATTTTTTTCAGCCTCTTCAATCAGAGCCGCGTCGCGGGTAAAAATACTGGTGGCAAAATGGTAAGGGGAATCCTCAATGGCCTGGTAGCAGTCAGTGATGTCTGCGTAAGGGTTCACACACACCACGGGAGCAAAGGCTTCCTCTCTCATCAGGAGCGCCTGTGCGGGAACATGGGTGAGAATGGTGGGAGACATATACTGAGGCCTCGAGTCTTTTTGTGTCAAAGCGACTTGCGCCCCGAGGTGCTGGGCTTCCTCAATCCAGCTTAGGATTTTTGTTTTGTTCTCAGCTCTAATGAGTGGCCCTACATCGGTGTGCTCCAGTCGAGCGTCGTCAACCACCAGAGCGGCGGCGAGCGAGACGAGTTTGTCGAGGAAGGCCGTGAAGATTCTTTGGTGCACAAAGATTTTTTGAGTGGAGATGCACACCTGGCCTGCGTGATAGAAAGCTCCTTTGCACAGACTCCTGGCTGCGTGGTCGAGGTCAGCGTCAGCGCACACGATCGCTGTGGCGACTCCACCGTGCTCCAGGGCCAAACGAGTTCCAGGTGCGAGCTTCGTGCGTAATGACCAGCCGATCTGAGCGGAGCCTACAAATGAGACAAATTTAAACACGGGATGACTCACGAGCGCTTCAATCTCAGGGACGTCGGCATGGATCAAGAGGGCGAT
>JAJTIF010000121.1 GCA_021299675.1 Pseudomonadota bacterium
AACAATCTTTGGCTCACACAACTGGTCAGAAGCCGCCAACAGTATCAACGATGAGTTCCTCGTGGTGGTTGACGATGCCACGACGGCGGGTGAATTCTCAACAGAGTTTAACCGACTAACTCGCTCAGCTGAATGGGGTGTTCCCTTTAGAGTTACGCAAGAAGTACAAAGAATGCGCGAGTTCTGTCAGCTTTAACCTCTCTAAATCTTTTCCTTTCATCAGCCACTTGGTTATACTTAACTATCGAAAAAATCTTTAGTTAGGAGCATGCTGTGTCGCGCGAAAGATCCAAAGGTATCGTCGGAATTTTTGTCCTCATCACCGCCCTTTTTGTGGTGTTCATGGTGTTTGCTTTCTTCACTGTCTCAAGCCTGAAGGACACTTCTGATATAAGTGCTAAGGCGATGCAAGGGGATGAAGACGGACCCATCGCTGTGATCACCATCGAGGGTGCGATCATGGAATCCAAAAAAACGGTGCAACTTCTCCACGCTGCGGAGGAAGAAAAATCCATCAAAGCGATTCTTCTGCGCATCGATTCTCCCGGAGGTGCAGTAGCGCCCACACAAGAGATCTATGAAGAGATTCGTCGTATCAATGAAGTGAAGCCGGTCTATTCATCCTTTGGCAGTGTCGCTGCTTCAGGTGGTTACTACATTGGTGCAGCCACCAGAAAAATTTACGCCAGCCCGGGCAGCCTTACCGGCTCGATCGGTGTTATCATGCAGTTTGCTGATCTCTCTGAGCTCTTTGCCTTTGCGAAGTTTAAGCCCGGTGTGATCAAGGCTGGTAAGTACAAAGATGTGGGCTCTCCCCATCGAGCGATGACAGAGGAAGAGAGAGGAATCCTTGAGTCTAGCCTCAAGATCACTCACCGACAATTCATCAACGACATTGTGAAGGTCCGTGAAGACCGCCTAACTAAGAAACCTGAAGAGTTTGCCCAAGGCCAAATCTTCAACGGTGAAGAAGCCTTGGCCTTCGGGCTGGTGGACGAGCTGGCCGGGATGTGGGAAGCGGGGAGACGAATCCATAAAGAATTAAAGCTCAAAGAAGAATTTGGTCTGCGCTTCGTAAAGCCAAAGAAAAAGCGCATGTCGCTCTCGGATCTTTTGCAAGAAGGCGAAGAGACGATGAGTTTCATCAGAAATAACATGGTTAAAAAATCAGGGCCGGCCTTCTTGCTGGATTGGTGAGCAATAGATGGATTTTCAGCCCTTCTTCGATTGGCTTCGGGATAATCTCCTTACGGTCGTTGCCGTAGGGATCACTGCCGTCCTCATTTACCATTACGTCATCGAGCGCGACCGTGCTGTTAAGCTTTCGCGCAAATACCGGAATAGTATTTTTGAAGCCCAGTCACGTATTTTTCTCAACGCCACTCAGTACCTCATCTCGGGAAATAAAGACCTGGCGATCAAAGAGTTTTTGAATGCCGTTGACCTGAACCGTGAGACGATTGAAACGTACTTCGCTCTCGGTGGTCTGTTCCGCTCGAACGGAGAAATCGAAAAAGCCATCTCGATTCACCGCTCCCTCATTGCCCGTGACAACATTTCAGAGTCGACTCGCCTAGCTGCACTTAAAGAGCTCGCTGTCGATTTCGATAAGGGTGGCTTCATTGATAAAGCTGTCGAGACGTACAAAGATGTGCTCAAGATTAACCGCGATCAGCAAGATGTCATCCAGGCCCTGTGTCGTATCTATGAGGACACCGAAGATTGGGACCAAGCATATAACTACCGCGTGATGCTCTCAAAAGTCGGACATGAAAACCAGAGTGAGACGATCTCGCACATCCTGGTCCAGAAGGCGAAGGCCCAATTTGAAAAGGGCGAACTAAAAGATGCGCTGGAAGACCTAGACGACGCCTTCCGATTCGCTCCTTCTGTTTCGGCTAAAATTTTTCGCCTCAAGCTCCACCTTACTCAAGGCGAGATGGAAGATGCCAACATTCTCTTGATGGAGCTCCTCAAAGAGCATCCGATGTTCTCCACCTTCCTCTTTGTGAGCTTAGAAGACTTCAGCCCCAAGCATCCGAAGTATGAAGAATACATGAACCGCCTGGATCAATTGAAGAAATCATTTCTTAATTTTCACGACGTTGACTTGGTGACGGCGCCATCGGTGATCCTGTCTAAGATCCGCCTCCTCAAATCGGCGAACCGTTATCAAGAAGCCTTCGAGCTCCTTGATCGTTGGATGAAGAACTACGGCCAGAGTGATGTCCTGAAAATGGAATACATCAAGCTTCTCATCGCCGTCGGCAAGTCTGAGGAAGCGCTCGAGAATACGCAGCAGTTGCTGAACACCTTGTCGGGCTCTCTCACTCGCCACTACTGTTCTCAGTGTGGCTATAATTCGGATGAAATTTTTTGGCGCTGCCCTCAGTGCTACAACTGGGAAACGATTCAATTTAGATGGAAAGTCTAATGAAATGGCTGCTTCGATTTTTTAGTCTAAGCTTCTTTTTGTGTCTGAACCTCCATGCACAGGAGGTGGTGTATCTCACCACTTTTCTGGGCCACGTTCACCAGTCTCCCTCCCGCCTTTCGCCCAGTCTCACTACAATCCAGTGCGGTTATCCGGTAAAGCTACTGAAGGATCCTACGATTCTCGTCAGCGAAGACTGGGAGCGAGTGCAGGTCGCCGACTGGAAGGGGTTCGTGTGGAAGAGGCATCTAAGTAAGTCAAAGCCGGACTGCTTTCAAGCTCGTTTTCCAAAATTCGTCGATGCCCTCAACCTGGATCTGACGGAACTCTATTACTGGGGTCGCTTGAACGACCACTGGGAAGAGGGGAGGGCGAATCCATGAGTGTGCTTTTACTTTTGCTAAGCTTCCAGCTCTTTGCTCAAGCTCCCAAGCTAGATCAAGAGAAGGAACTCGAGGTCGTGGATTTTAAGAATGTAAAAGATGTCTTAAAAAAAGACGGTCTGTTCGAGGAAGCAAAGAAAAAACAAACAGAAGTGAAGAAGATCCAAGAACTTCGAGTGAAAACAAACCGCGAACTCTACAACTGGCCAGGTGAAGATGAGTTCTGGTTCTTCGCTACTGAATACTGGATGGTCAAAGAAGTATCCGTCTTGAAGTGGGACATCGATAAGCCCGATTACGGGTTAGATAAATCACTCACTCAACTTTTAAAGCAAGTCGGACTCGCGCAAAAAAAATTCCGGATCATGGGCCTCAATGCTAATACCCCGGCCCATCTCGGTCTGGCGTGGATGAGCGACGAGTACTGTCTCATTTTTTCAATCCCCTTCGTGCGCTCGATGGATCTGAGTAAACTGGAGATTTCCCTGCTTCTGCTGCAGGACATGCTCCGAGTCGATGAGGGCTGGCTCAAAGAGAGCATCCGTCCGGAAAATCTGAAAACCTTGGTGGGGACAAATTTTGAGGGCAAGAAGCCAGACTTAAGTCCAGTGTTTCAGGTTGCAAAGAACTACCGCAGTTTCTTAGATGAAAAAGGTTTTAGTTTCCAGCAGCAGTTTGAAATCACAAAAAAAATGAACTCGCTGCTTAAGACACAACCGGAACTTTGGAATGCCTACGTGCGACTCCTGGGAAAGATGGATCGTTTGATTAAATCTCAGGGAGCCTTCGCTGATTACGTTAAGATGTATCCTTCACCGGAAATGCAGATACGTTGGTTGGCCCCTGAAGAAAAAGCGCTATGAACTACGATTCACAGGAATTGAAGCTTTTTCAACGACACACACGATGGTGGGTGTTTTACATGGCCGTCTTTGTGGTCGTGCATGTGGTGCTGAGTTCAGTAGGTGCCTTTTTCCACTTCCTCCTCGACCACGAGATATCGATTGTTGAGGGCTGGTTGCATAAAAACGGGTGGGAGCTCACGCTCTTTTCAAAAGTTTTTAGTCTTTTCATCTTACAGAAATGTCTCCAGATTCGGCTCTACCGGCCTCGATCTATTAAGGGCTTCCTCAAAGACCAGTGGCGCCTGCCGAATCAGAATCTGATCGTGATCGTGATGTTTCTCTTCATCTCGATCCTCTTCATCGGAAAGCCAGAAGTGCAGACGCAGAACCTCACTTTTTTTGTTTACCATTTCATCACCTATGTCTCGATCATGATCTGGTTTATGACCGACTACTTTGCCCTCGTGCAACTCAAAGATCTCTTTGATCCCGAAGAGAAGTCACTGTCGCGCTGGTTGTTAGTTATTTATTTTGTAACTTTCTTGATAAGCTTTAAAATGGTGATTCCTGACTACTTTAATACGGGACTAGTGATTCATCTGCATTTCATCACGATGCTTTTCATCACGGGTAGTAAGTTTCGGCAATGGTCGAACGCCTTTTTTTACCTCGCACTCTTTGCTGCTCCTCTGGCCACACTCTTTGGAATGGACCCAGTGTGGGGCCCAGATTTTTCACCCTTTAAGCTCCACAGAATGCCCCACTCAGCTTTTCTTATCACTATTTGGATGCTATCGTTGGCCTACTATCGTTATCGCCATCGCTGGCACTGGCTTGAAAAAATAAGCTAGCCGCATCAGTCACAAAGGAGTGTGCAATGGCCGGAGGTCTCAATATTTGGGAAATTTTATGGCAATCAGGTCCCGTTGTTAAGGGCGTGCTTGTTATCCTCGTTTTATGCTCAGTGATGTCTTGGGCGATCATTATCCAAAAGTACAAAGAAATTAAGCTCGTCGAAAAAGCGAATGCGCTTTTTCTCACGGCCTTTCAGTCGAGCACCAACATGGGTGATCTCTTCCACACGGCACTCACGCACCAGGAATCCACCATGGGCTTGATGTACCGCAAGGGCTACGAGGAGATCAATCGCCTCAATGAGCGCCTTGGTGATCGTCAGCACCTGAGCAGCTACCTTAAGGAGCAAAACTTTGTTCCGGTTGAGCGTGCTCTTAAAAATGGCGTCACCACCGCCCAAGAAAAACTCGACGCACGGATTGCGACCCTCGCCACGATCGGCTCAGTGACTCCCTTCATCGGTCTCTTCGGTACCGTCTGGGGCATCATCGGTGCATTCTCGGGTCTCTCGCAAGGTGGAGGCTCTATTGAAGCAGTAGCTCCCGGTATCGCAGAGGCACTCGTTGCTACGGCCGTGGGTCTGGCAGCGGCTATTCCGGCGGTCTGGGGCTTTAACACCTTCAACACCAAGCTCTCCACCCTCCATGGACAGATGGAATCATTCGGACAGGATTTTTTAAATCTCGTCGAACGTTCCCTGATCCTCACTCGTAAAGACTAAGAGGGGATTCCCGTGGCTTTTCAACTAGGCAATAGAAAAGGACCGATCGCTGACATCAACGTGACACCCATGGTGGACGTTATGCTGGTGCTACTGGTGATCTTCATGGTCACGGCCCCCATGATGTTTAGCGGGATCCAGCTCAAGCTTCCCAAGACGGGCAAGGTGAGCTCTCTGCAACTCAGTAAGGAGCTCGTCATCCTTTCTGTCAGTGCGGGGGAAGAGTTCTATCTTGGAAAATCCAGAGTTCCTCGGGAGAAGTTGATTGCGACGGTGATGAGTCAGCTCAAGAGCTCCGGCACCGATGTGGTTTACTTGCGCGCCGACTACGAGCTTAAATATGAAAAAGTGGCGAAGCTGATGAGTGCCCTTAAAAACGCTGGCATCTCAAACATCGCTCTCGTGACTGAGATTGAAAAAAAATAGAGGCGGTGAGTGAGAGCATTCTTTGAAAACGATCGACAGTTTTCAGATGATTTTAAATCGAGCTTCATGCTGGCGATTGCCCTGCACATTTGTCTTCTGCTACTTGGCTTTGTGATAAGCCTTATCTTCAAGCCTTCCAGTGACGATGCGGCCCTCGAAATCCTCAAAGCTTCTGTGCGAGTGGACATCGTCGGCATGCCGAAGATGACAATCGAAGAACTCAAACGTTTGGAGCTTCCAAGCGAAGTCCCGCAAGAGCCCAGCCCCCAGGAGCAGGCGGCGCAAGAGAAAGACGTGGAGTCGCAGGCTGAAGTGAAGCCTGACGACGTCGTGATGCCCTCAGAGACTAAACCCAAGAAAGCCCTCAGCTCATTTCTTCAGAGCTATAGTTCCAAGAAAGTGGAAGTAAAGTCTCCCTCAAAAAATGGGAAAGGAAAAAAGATCGATGGTCTCGATAGTCTTATTCTCGAAGGCAACAAGCTCTCTAAGGGAACGGCCCTTTTCGGCGATACCACCGACATGGCCGACTCCGCTTTCGTGGGCTACGTGCAGATCATCCCCGAGAAAGTAAAAGAGCACTGGAAGCTTCCGAGTTTTCTCAAGGATCAAAACCTGCAGTGCCGCATCCACGTTTGGATTGGACCGCGGGGTGAAATTTTAAAAACCAACATCCGTGAATCGAGTGGCAACAGTGAATATGACTCTCGGGCGCTCAATGCGATCAAAGCCGTGACCCTGGGAGTGCCGCCGGCTGAAATTGTCACTAAACTATCTAGTCGTGGGATTATCTTAGGATTTCCCCTTTAAAGGATTTGTATGAAGACCTCTCTGATCGTCTTGTTATGTTTGTTCTCATTCTCTTCCCTGGCTCAAGATGATGGAAAAGTATCGATCATTGCCGTTGGCGAAGCACAAGACGAAAAAGAACGTCTCCTGATTGGAAAGATCTCGGTCAATGGGTCGCTCAGTGAGCCCCTGCAGAGGAGCCTCAAGGAGATCGAATCACTGATAAAAAATGATCTCGCCTTTTATAAGCATCGTCTTGAGACGATCGAGATTGAAGCTAGTCTCTTGAAACCAGATTGGGAGAACCATTCGGACAAGCGCTATCAGGTCGGACTGGCCGCGAAAGCCAAAGGTGCTGGACTCGAGGTCTCGGCAGAGATCTGGGATAGCCTTAAGAGAGAATCCATCGGAAAAGAGTCGATCCAAGCTTCCGGGACTGGTCTGCGCGACCAGGGCCACAAACTCTCTGACTGGATCTACACAAAAATCACTGGCAAGAAATCTATTTTTCTCTCCAAGATCATCTTCGTGTCCGATCGCACCAGCAAAGGTAAAGACACCAAAAAAGAGCTCTACAGCATGGATTTCGACGGCCGTCGGGTCGAGCGTCTAACTTTCTTTAATTCTACTGTCATCTCTCCGTCTGTTTCGCCAGATAACAAAAATATTATTTATTCTGTGATCCAGTCACATGTTCAGACAGATCGGAAAAATAAAACGACGAAAAATATCGATCTCATGATTTACAACCGTGACTCAAAGAAAAGTATTACTGTTTCAGGTCATCCAGGGATTAACTCCGGTGCTGTATACTCCGCCGACGGCAAAAGCATTTACTTCACTCTCTCCAAGAGTGGAAATGCGGATATCTATGAAATGGATCTGGAAAGTAAGAAACTGCGTCAGGTCACGAATCACTACGCCGAGGATGTCGATCCTACGGTCACAGCTGATGGAAGCTACATGAGTTTTCTTTCTAACCGCGCCGGCAAAGCCCACATCTATGTCATGGACCCGCGGGGAGTGGAAAAGGATGTGAGGCGTATCAGTTTTGTGGGCCTATTCAACGCTGCTCCTCGCTTCTCTCCCGATGGCCGCTCAATCGTGTTTACCTCTTGGGTGGATCAAGGTTTTGATCTCTACCGAATTGATTCTCAGGGGAACAATCTGGCCCGTCTCACTAAGAACTTTGGCTCCAACGAGGAGCCTTGGTGGTCACCGGATGGAGAGTTTGTAATCTTCACCTCTCAGAGAGTGATTAATCGCTCTAAGGCCCTGCAGGACATTTATATAATGAATAGGGATGGGGAGATTGTAGGTCAGCTGACCCAGGATTTTGGTCTGTGCTTTAGCCCTCGTTGGACTAACTAGTTTTTTTACACTCAAATATCTTCTATTGAGTTTTGGGCGGGGTAAAATCCCCGCCCTTTTTCTTTTTTCGTCATAAAATACTGAAATCACAAGAAAAACCGTACATTCTTTAAACACCGCATCAAAATAGTCTTGTAATATTTTTAGGCATAATGTATTCTTTTCCTAGTTGCGCATTGCACAATTTATGACCTACACCATTATTTAGTGTCAAGGAGTTAAACATGAAAAGCCTAGCCCAAAACCTCGAATTGGCCACATTGTCGACAAAATTGCTCAGCAATCTTGATGAGGCTATTTTCTTCTCTCAGCTTTCAGGTTTTTTCCACCAGTCATCAAAAGAATACAAAGTTCAAGTCTACGAGGTCATGGGCGACGGTTCAACTCGCCTTGCCGGTGAAAACGGTCAAGCGATCGACGGTGCTATTCTTGCGAAAGGCATTGGCCTCTCTGGTTACGTCGCTCGTATGAAGCGTGCTTACTGGTCAAACAACGTTAAGAGAGATCCTATTACTGCTCACTCGAAGAGAGACGAAGTGGTCGAGGCAGAGCTTGCGATCCCGGTCATGAACGAAGGTGTTGTGATCGCTACGATCCACGTGCAATCAACAAATAAAGAGCGCCAGTTCAACGAATCTGACGTCACTACCATTA
Organism: Pseudomonadota bacterium; assembly: GCA_021299675.1. GTDB lineage: Bacteria > Bdellovibrionota > Bacteriovoracia > Bacteriovoracales > Bacteriovoracaceae > UBA6144. The sequence continues at coordinate 8,476 of JAJTIF010000121.1, forward strand.
ATACAGTACTCAAAGAGCTCTCGGCTCCCATCCGCAACATGCGCCTCTACCTCATGGCTCGTCACATGACTCGTGAACTCGAAGCGAAGCTGCAGACACGTGACACCCAGGGAACTCAAGGTCCAAAGTTTGATATTAAAACGGGCTCACAAAATAACGATGAGCGCGTGAACATGATCGCTGTTTCAAAGTCTCTGCTTGAGACGATGAACCTCGCCAAGAAGCTCGCGGTTCAAGATTTTCCAATCTTGCTTGATGGAGCTCATGGTTCAGGTAAGAAGATCCTAGCTCGTAAGATCCACTTCTGGTCTCACCGTAAAAACGGTGCCTGTGTCTTGGTTCACTGTACTTCGATGACTGAAGCGGCTCTCGACATCGAACTTTTCGGCAAGAAAGGTAAGAAAGGAGCTTTCGCTGAATCCAACGGTGGAACTCTGATCCTCGACGATATTCAGTCTCTTTCTCACTCACTCCAAGCGAAAGTCTTGAGAGCCATGGTTACGGGCGAAGTGGTTTCTTCAGACAACGAAGAAAAAACGATGATCAACGTCCGCGTGATTGCGACTTCTAAAGGCAGCTTGGCTGAGTCGGTAGAGAAGGGCGAGTTTAAAGAAGAGCTTTATATCCGCCTGAACACCATGAACATTAAAGTCGCAGCTCTGCGTGAGCGCGCTGAAGACATCCGTGCCCTCTCTGAGTACTTCTTGAATGAAGGAAGAGACCAGAAGAATGCAAAAATCTTGACGGCATCAGCCCAGGCGAAGCTTGCAGCTTATCACTGGCCAGGAAACGTTCAAGAGTTGAAGGGGATGATGGAGAGAATCTCTGCCATCGTGGAAGGTCAGTATGTTGACGAGAACCACCTCCCAGAGATGAAAGTTGAAGAAGTAAAAGAAGAAGTAAAAGTGGAGCTGAAGTTTGAAGAGAGAGCTCTTCATGACCTAGAAAAGGCTCATATTTTGGCTACTTTAGATCACTTGGCTGGCAACAAAACACGCGCTGCAAAGTCTTTGGGGATCACGGTAAAGACGCTTTATAACAAGCTGCACAGCTACGGCTTGATCGAGACGAAAGAGCTCTAAGAAGTTGTGTGATTGAGTTTAAAAAAGTATGATTTAAAGCCAAGGAGCTTGTATGACAAAGGCCGTAGTAGAGACAGTAAAAGACGCAGCCCCAGAAGTGATGACGCTTAAAAATTTCCGTGCCAATAACACGGATATTGAAAACTTCTATCGCTTTGTTCACGAGAACGGTTTGCGCAGAGAAGCTGGAATGATGCTTGAGTACGCCATCGACCGCCTTCGTAAAGCTCGCAAGAATAAGCGTGCTGCTAAAACTCTTCAGTAAATTTGTTTCACTAAATTTAAGAAAAGGGCCACGGTTGGCCCTTTCTTTTTTCCCTTGGGTTCATACATGGATGTCACCGCTTCCCACATAAAAAAACACGTCTTCTACGACCCCCTCTATGGCTACGTACATCTCACCAACCTCGAGTGGGATATCATCCACACACCTTTCTACCAGCGCCTACGTTGGATCAAGCAACTAGGCTTTACCTGTTATACTTTTCCGGGTGCTGAGCACTCGCGCTTTGGTCACTCCATCGGAGTGATGCATAACTCTCACATGATCCTCAAAGCTGTCGGCCGCTCGGTGTCTGATCTCGAGCTCTACGATGATAGTGTGCAATCAAAGGACAAGAAGTATCACCAAAGCCTGCGGCTTGCGGCACTCTTGCACGACCTCGGGACTTTTCCCTTTTCTCACACGACGGAGATGAGCTACATCCGCTTCGGAGAGACGACGAACGCAAAAAATGGCAAGGGCCACCCCGATGACCACGAACACTTAGGCTCGTTCATTATAAAGAATACGGACTTTGAAGGTGGTATCACGCATCTCTTAAAAAAATACGGCATAGATCCTCAGCGCATCTCAGATCTGGTGAAGGGAGTGGATAAGAGTGTCCTGGCCAATCAGATCCTTCACTCTGAGATTGACTGCGACCGGATGGACTATCTTCTAAGGGACGCGCACTACTCGGGCATTCACTACGGCACTTACGATCGTGATTATTTGCTCAACCATTTCCGCTCTGTGAAAGTCGGGGAGCATGATGTGATGGTGATTAACCACA
>JAJTIF010000224.1 GCA_021299675.1 Pseudomonadota bacterium
CTCTTTTGATGTATTGGATGCTCCTGAGGTCGAAGACACGGAAGGACCTCTCATTTCTTCGGGTACTGAGGATGAAGAAGAGACCCCCGATTTTGAACACACACTAGACGAAGAGTCAACTTGTGAAGAGGAGCTGGTAAGCTTTTCAGTACTCAGCCGTGTTAACGTTTCAGGAGGTTGAAACCCTTGACAGAAGAGAGGAATCTCTACTGTGTGTTGCCGATTTTCTGGCTTCGCTTGAAGACAATGAAGAAGGGGCACCCAGTGCCTCAACGTCTTCTTCACCACCACCTCCTGACTTATCACTTTGGGATGATCTCTCACTTGAAGCAACCGAGGCGCTGTTGTTTTGGGTGGAAAAGAAGATAAAGAGCAAGATTTCCGACGTTGACTTCACCTCTATGCTTCAATGGTTGGGTATGTATCCAGCGTGGTGTGGAGTTATTTTTAACAGTTCGTAGCTGTACATGCTTTTCCTTCCGAAACTGCTTGGCCCAAAACTTGGGCCAAGACCCTTAAAATGTTACGGCAGTTTGGGCTGGCTCAGTGCATCAAGCATATGATGTGCTATCGAGCAAAACCGCCACACATCTTCACAGGCCATGGGTCCCATTGCACAACATGCAAGGGTGCGAGAACCGACACCGTGAACCAAGTCTCGGTTTCTATTCGCTCTGTACTAACGGAGGAATTAAAATCTCCTATAACTATGTTGAAGCTTTTGGAGTACATGACTGAAGGTATCAGACTTACAAAACTAAATTAACCGACTGGGTCAGTTTCTTTTCCACAACCTTCTACATGGATTCCTCCTCCATTTTTCTCCGAGCCTTGGCATGGAAAGCGCTTCCACGATATGCGCTGGTTCTTCGATCCAAGTTTTCAATTTAACCTTCCCGAGGTTTGTCCCAAGCATGTATTTACAGCTACCTTTATTTATTTGCAGATGTAAGACCGCCTTGTTCAAAAGTACGGCGCCAAATTCTTCTGGGATGGTGACTTGCTCCCATGCCCAATGTCAGCATGTGTTTCGTCCCCAAAATAAGGTAGCAAACGGGAATCCGTGCAATATTTGGTTACTGATGTGGAATGACGGCACACCACTTTGGAACAATGGCACAGAGTCCATGGGTAACTGTCGACTTCACGGAGCTAACAAGCATAACAGATGTTACACTTATTTCGCCCATTTTATTTTCGAGAGAAAGCCGGACAGCCTACTCCTCCCTTTTCTTACATAGCATTCGGCGCAACCCAAAACACAGTGAGACCGACAAAATTCTCCACACTGAAGTTCTACATGCCATTACTTGTAACGAACTGGCTGGCCTATTTGTTGAAGGTAACGAGTGATTGCTTTGGCGATATTTATGTGGATAGGATTAGAAATAGAGCTTCCACTCGATCTTTCGGGCCCGCCATATAATTTAGCACCGCAAGGTCAGAAGATGACAATTCGAGTTATGTTAGGACTTGTAAATGGGGACATGAACGCACTTTGGGAAGCTTTCTTGTACCGTTATGGAGTTTGTTTTAAATGCCCGAGTGATGTTCCCTGTGAGTACATCAAAGTTTCCCCGTTAACTATTTCTCAGATACTTATTCTGCCGAGGCCAGACACTCTTATTACCATGAGTTTGCTTCTTATGCCAAAAACATGGAGGAGTTTTCAAGAAACCAGGTCTCGGCAGCTGATAAAATAGCAAATGCACGTTGTGTTTGCCAAGCCCCAGCTGCTACACGAGAAGATATTATGAGAGAAAAGAAAAGCAACGGTTGGTATTTGTTCCCTTACCCCTAAATTTGACTAAGGCTGGTCTCCATTCTTCGATCTTTCTTTATTTTATTCCTCTTCCAACATGGGTGAGGTGTTTGATTGCGTTCAAGATGTTCTTTTTGATCCGATGCATGTCTTTTTCTTTCATGGTACCCCGATCCAATTCACTTTCCCCGATTCACTTGCAGGGCTTGTACAAAATCTTCAATTATCCTATAACGCCCCTCTTGGACTTAATATGGGCAGAGAAAAAGAAGACCGCATTCCTCATCTTGGGGGTGTACGTACTCTTGAAGAAAAGGCATCGCTCGACGCACAAACACATGCTTTCCCAAAAACACCTTCAATGAAAGCAAGTCGGTTCCCTTATCGCCCAAGCACAAGAATGCAAAAATTTAAGGGTGCTCCTTGTTTGTGTCTTTAACACACTGACTTGTTTTAGCATCGGAAGCTTTGTTGTGGACCCACATCTCTGTATTTCTTTCCAATGACTTACCAACTGTTGTGAAGTTCAATTGGTTGGGCTTTCGAAGTGTGGTACTGTATTTATGTCAGCCTTTCATCGCATCTTCTTTTTTACCCACACTTTGGGCTACTTTCCGGGAGTGGGCCATACAGGTTTGTAAATGAGTTCAGCAGACATTGAATAACTCAGCATGAACAACTTAATGGCATCCGAGGAGGCACTCCTAAAAAGCATGCTGTGTTCCACATCATTAACGATATCGTGTCTTGGAGTGCTCCAGATCTTTACTGGAACTTTAACAAAGAAGGCTTTTTGGGTCAAGCGAAGTTGACCATCGCCCACCGAAATGGCAAAGAAGTACATGTATGTTTTGGAAAAGGACTTCCTTTGTTCTCCTTCCTCTGTCCTCTTTTCCTATGTCCTACCTCTTTTGTCTTCCCCTCCTTCAACCCTCCTTTGTCCCTCCTTTGTCCCTCCTTTGTTTTTCTTTCGTCCTTCCTTTGTCCTCCCTCCACCCTCATTCCTCTTTCCTCCTTCTTCCTTCCTCCTTCCTCCTTTCTCTTTCCTCTTTTTTACTCTTTCCTCCTTCATTCTCCCTCTTTTCTCCTTGGTCTTTTGTTGTTCCTCCCCTTCTTCCACTTTAATGTTGTTGATTAGGTGACCTTAATTTATGATGCTTCGATTTCTAGATATATGAGAGTTCAATCTGAGATCGACACCTTCCAAAAATGCCAAAGTGCTGCTGCAAATGGTCCAAAGGCAGTAGTAGTCTACTTGATGCAGAAGAAAATTACTGCTGTAGCCACTTCTTTGGGAGTCGAAGTCTGTGCTGTGGCTAACATGAAGCTAGAAGGGTATTTTTGTTCTTTTGCTGCATTGACAATTTTGAGGTTGTTGCGCGATTTAAAATATTTTTTCTTCTCCCAGCCCATCTTCTACCAACCCAGTGTTACTGCTGGGGTGTTCGTAGGAAGATCAAGCAAGGATCTAGATCGAATCCTTGTCTCCAGCCTTCCAATAAGCAGCCTTCAAAGCCAGATTAAAGTCTTGCAGTATAAGATTGCTTATCTGTCTGGACATTTTTATCGTGCACCTTACACTCGGAATGGTATTATATGTCCTGGAGACACTGTGAAGATGCGTAGCTCTGGAGATGAGCTTGTTTACATCAACATTCAAGGATTTTATTTGGTTAAGCACCCTGTTGCAGTCACCAAGTACGTCGTGGGGATACGGTATTATGCCTGGCAAGAACCTGGAGCGTTACTTCCCCTTGTAGACATTGCGGAAGACGAACCCGAAATCGAAGCTTACAAACTTGATGAAATTCTATCTATTGTCGTTCTCCATCCTTCTGCCCTGTATAAGACTTTAAAAACTGTACGAGAGGCACTGGCTCTTCACGAGCCACCCACACTCGTATCTTATTCTAATTCTGTTGCTCAATAGAACCGCGTAATTACTCGTTCTTAGTAGGTTTTTTTTTTACATGTGTTTTATATTTTCTTCCAAGCGAGTGGCTGATAATCACCATGACTGCAGTTACGACTGAAGAAATTACGAAGTTGGCAGCAGTTCTAAGTGATCCACGTTTGGGTGCAGCCTTGCTACAAAACCCAGCAATTCTGGCACTCCTCCCTTCTGCGGGTAATGGTGCAATCGATTGTTCCGAGAATCCAAAAAAGCGGGAGCGTGAGAAAGAGCTGCTGCTAAGAAGTGTGAGACAGCGTGTTCGTGATGAATTAACAAACGGTGATCCTCACTTGCTAATAAGCTTTGGGTGAATGTGAAGGTACAAAATACGTATTGTCTCATTCTGACTGTGGTAGTCCGAAGTAAAGGCTCTTATGGATTTATTTCCTCCCATCACGAACCTGAAGAATAAGACGGACAAGCAAACACGTCGTGAAATAGTTTCTATTTTGTTGGGGACGGTGGAGCGCACTGATTACTCCTGTGAACATGTTCACAAACTGGTCTCAAGAAACTTGTGTGTACTACGCATTTCAACTCATCATGAAAGGCTCACCAAACCGTATTTAAAGAAATTAGTACAACACCTTTCAAATGTATCACGTCGTCCAAACAAGAAGGCAAAGGTGTCCGAAGATTTGGCAGAGACCAGCAACAATGTGTCTCTTTTACCAAGCTCTGGTGTTCTTCAAGAGATTGACGACGTTGTTGCAAAATTAACACTCTCTGAGCTAAAAGAAATGTGTCGTGAGTATGTATTCATTTGTGCGTCTCTAGTTACTTTGCTTAGATTCTGGCACATTGCCACTATCAGGACTTTGAAGGTTGAATGGGCCAAAAAGAAACTGGCCAAACACAAGCTCCTTACCTCTGGCAACGCAGAACCCCTTTACCGACGCATCGTATCCTCTCTCATTCCTGTTCTCAAAGGGACTCCAGATGACCCAGAAAA
>JAJTIF010000003.1 GCA_021299675.1 Pseudomonadota bacterium
CGCCGAGGTCCACGTGCCTCAGAGTCTTCCCTTCGTCAGATCAGTCTCACAACGGGATCGTTTGATACCCTGATGGCCTCAGGGCAGTCGGATTGGAAATCTCAAGGTCACCAAGGGACTTTCGGAATCATGTCCTTTAAGACGCAGGGATTTTCCCGTTTCAACTCTCAGCGTACGACTTCTGCGGAAAAGGACGGAGCTCAGAGTTCACAAGTCTTTCAGGCCTCGCGGCATCAGTGGAGTCAGCGATTTCAGACAGATTTGTATCTTCAGGGCTCACTCTCTGAAGTAGAGCAGGACGGGTTTGATAACTCAGGCAATGCCATCGATACGAGTTTCGATGAGAGCCAGAATAAGAACTTACAGTTTATCCAAACCACCACTTATCAAGGAGAGCTGGCTTTGAGCTGGCTTAAGACGGGCATTAATCATATTGAGCGAGATATTAATACTCTTTCCCAGGGAAAGGAATTCTATCGGGGTGATATCCGGCAGGTGCAATTGGGTCAAGAGGTGAAGACGGGGGCTCACACGACCATCGCGGGCTTCAATCTCGACCAGGAAAACTACCAAGATAAAAAACTCAAAGCCAGCAATGACATCTTGTCGGGATTCATCCAACAGAAGATGACTCTCGATGAGCTAAGTTTTTTCTTAGGTGGAAGAGGGGAGTCGCACCAGCGCTACGGCGAGTTCTTCGCTTACGAATCTAGTTTGCAGTTTCATCCTCGCGCAGAAATTTTGACTTACGTGAAATACGCTCAGGGCTATAAGGCGCCCAGCCTCTATCAACTCTTTGGCCCCGACTCCTTTGGATCCCCGGTAGGAAATCCAAACTTAGATCCCGAGTTGAACCGCAGCCTCGAGGGGGGCATCGCTTGGAGCGGACGCTTTGTGGCAGATCTAATTGTCTTCCAGCAAGATTTTAAAAACCTCATCGCCTACACCAACCAAGGCTACGCCAATCGAGGGACACTGAGAGTGCAAGGTGTCGAGTTGTCGCTCTTGTCGCCGGAGCACTTTTGGGGGCAGTTGCGGATGAATCTGGGTGTCCTCGATTTTTCTAAGTACTCGCAGGTCCCCTTGCGCAGACCACCGTCCTACGGAAACATTTCTTGGCTCTTGAATCAAGAGAAGTGGGGCTTTGAAGTGGGAGCGAGATTTCTCGCTAGTCGCTTTGATAATGATTTTGCGGGAACTCGGCAGCGGCTCTCGGCCTATGAGCTCTTGAGTGGTAAAATCCGCTACTCGCAAGATGCGTCTCAGGATTTGATCTTAATGCTGGGAAATATCACGGATCGTCAGTATGAAGATATCTGGGGCTATGCTGTCGCCCCTTTGAACCTTAGTTTAAGTTGGACCAAGCGTTTCTAGGATGAGTGAATTAAGTTTTGTCTTCGAAGCAGCAGGAGCCTTCGTGGCCTTCGATTTCTTCTGTTAGGCTTTCCTCAAAGGCTTCGAGCGGGTCACCGGAGATACCTAGAGAGTTGGCCAGTGACTCGTTGACGCTGGGATGGACGAGTTTGATCTCTAGGCCCATTTCTTCAAACTCTGCGGCTTTTTCGTAGGCAAAATCACTCTTTTCAACCGGGCACTCGAAGAGCACCTGAGACGAGTGGACTTCTATGATTTTAACTGTCGCTGCCATCGGTTGCCTTCTACTTGATGATTATATCGTTGAATGGTATCTATGCTTATACCCATTGGCAAAGACCCCTATGTTTTTATTTTATGTTGATTCTAACCCATTGATTACGAGTTGGCTCAAAGAGCAAGCCCTGGTTGGGGGTGATAAATTTTATAGCCTCACGACTCTTAAGGAGTCGGGCTACTTTCTTTTTGATCTCAAGCCGGATGTGCTGGTGGTCGATAGTGAAATTTTAAAGAATGAAAAAGAGCACCTCCTGAACGCTCAAGCCAGTTACGATGGTTTGTTTGCCATTCCACTCGTCACGGTAGGTCGCGAGAGTGTTGAGGGTAATTTTGGCATGGAGCTTAAGGGACACATTGCTAAGCCAATTAATCCCGCTCAGTTTTTTCGGCAAGTCAGAGAACTCATCGGGCAGACTAATCTTCATTAAGGACGTTTATGGCTTTTGAGAAAAAAGATAAGTGGATCACAGTAGTAGGCATTCTTGTTACCGTGATTTTTTTCGGTCTTACGGTCTACTTTAGAAGTGGTGCTTTCTAACGATTTTTCCTAACACCGCGTCGGTCTTCTTTTGAAATGAACAAGGCACTGATGTTGCGATCGTGAACGGAAAGCAAGGTATCCACCAGCTCCTGATAGTGACAATGAATCCACTGGGCGCTGAGGTGGGTGCTGGTTTCTAGCAAAAGTGTGTTTTCGGCAATCACCACAGGTCTGACTTGTTTAAACCACTGGTAATGTACTTCGGGCCCAATGATTTCTTTGAGCTGCTCAGAAACTGTGAGCCACAGATAGCTGGCTTTGACCACCGGACAAGCATCTCTAAGGGCTTCAAAAGGGCGCAGGCCACCAAAGCCTCTTCCGAGACGTGCGGCTTGTTGGTAATTTTTTTTGGAGGTAACTTTCGTTTTTTTCAAGAGCGATAGCTTAAATCCCGTGAATGTTTTCGACAAGAAGAATTAAGTTAATTCCCCTTTAAATCTAAGATCATCCGGCGCCAACACATAAGGGCCCAGCCCAATTTGTCCAAAAATAAAATCAGGTATCCGGATGCGATAGAAGATACCGTTTTCATGGTGACTCGTCGTGACGATGTTTGCATTGCCTCTGACTCGTGCGTGAGCATCACCCGCGTCGTAGGGAATAAAGAGATCGTAGTGATCCTGTTGCGCGAGGAAATAATCGATGATGTGTTTACGCAGATCTTGCATGTCCTGTTCGTCATAGCTTGAGACCAAGAAACAATTTGGATGCTGTCGCATGATGATGCGAGCTCTCATGGGATCGTTGAGTAGATCTTTCTTATTGAAGACAATAAGTTGCTTTTTGTCCTCAATCCCCAGTTCCTTAAGAACGCTCTGAGTGACGTCCAAGTGCTTTTGGTAATTGGAATCCGAAATATCACAGACAATCACCAGGAGATCAGCTTCGAGTGCGGATTCGAGAGTGGTTTTAAAGCCCTGGACCAGAGTGTTGGGAAGGTTCTGAATAAAACCCACGGTATCAATCAGGATCATGGGCGGCTTGGAATCTGGGTTGAGTGTACGGAAGGTTGAATCTAGCGTGGCGAAGAGTTTGTCCTCTTCTAAAACGTTGACCTTACACATGCGGTTCATGACGGAAGATTTTCCGGCGTTAGTGTACCCCACAAGCGCTGCCGTCACTGCTTGGTTTTGTCGCTTCTTTCGTTGGGTCTGTCTGGTCTTCTGAATTTCTTCCAGCTGTTTTTTATAGATGCGGATGCGCTCGCGTACCATCCGTCGGTCAAGTTCGATCTGCTGTTCACCTTCGCCACCTACGGCGCGGCCGCCGCCGCGTTGTTTTGAAAAGTGACCCCACATCGAGGTGAGTCGCGGCAGTAGATATTCTAAACGAGAAATTTCGATTTGAATTTTAGCTTCTTTGGTACGCGCATGGAGGGCGAAGATTTCGAGGATGATGGTGTTGCGGTCTACCACTTCAAGCTTGGAGAGCTTTTTGATGTTTCTGAGTTGAGAGGCGGTAAGCTCGAAGTCAAAGACGAGCAGGCTTGAGCCTTCTTCCCGTGCAGCCTCTGCGATCTCTTCGATCTTTCCCTCTCCGAGCATGGTGGAGGGATTGATCTGCTTCATATTTTGGATGTGCTCATTACCAGCGACAAGGCCCAGAGTCCGCAAGAGCTCTCGCAGTTCTCGAAGGGATGCATGTGTCAGTTGGCTGGTGGCATGTGTTTCAAATCGGTCACAGACCAGTGAGACGAGAGTGGCTTTCTGGCCCAGTGGTAGTTTAAATTCTTCGTCAGGTCTCATAAGAGTTCCACTTCCACGTTATCCAAAAGTCTCACTTCTCCAACTTTCAGTAATCCCAGAATAACGGCCTTACCCTTTTTTGGTAATTCAGTGGTCAAGCGTCTGGCTTCACGCACTTCAAGGTACTGCCAGCGAGGGTCATTTTTCATTTCTTGTTCCGCATAGCCCTTGAGGAGGGGAGCCTTTTCACATGAGTTCTCGAGCAGTTTTTTCATGTGTGTCAGGGTGTTAAATAAATAGAGAGCGTCTTTTTTCTCTTGGGCACTAAGGTACTGGTTTCTTGATGAGAGGGCGAGTCCCCCAGCTTCTCTGATGATAGGCATTCCTTTGACATGGATGGGAAGTCCCAGGTCGCGTGCCATTTGTTTTACTAACCGGTATTGCTGATAGTCTTTTTTGCCAAAATACGCCGTTTTAGGTTTCACAGCTTGGAAGAGAAGATAGACCACCGTGGCTACGCCATCAAAGTGCCCAGGTCTCAGCGCTCCTTCAAGGAATCCATCGTACTTTGGAACGCGGATCACGGTGGAGAAACCCTCCGGGTAAACTTCTTCTACACTCGCAGGAGCGAAGACGGCGATCTCTTTGGAAGAGTAGCGCTGATGGAGCTCCGTTAGCTTTTGGCAGTCAGCTTCGAGTGTGCGGGGGTAGCGGTTAAAATCATCTTTGGGTCCAAACTGGGTCGGGTTCACAAAGATCGAGACGACTGTACTCTTATGATTTTTTAAACTTTCTTCTGTCAGCGAGAGATGACCCGTATGCAGGTTTCCCATGGTTGGCACAAAGCCCAGATCATCCGATGCCAGTGCACGCCATGTTTTTAGATCATTGTGCGTTCGTAATATTCTCAAAGTAGCTCTCCTGTGAGATCCCAGGTTGCAACCTTGCGTGCGAGCTGGACTTTGGTTAACTCTTGGGGGCCATCTGTTTTTTCTTTTTTGATGAACCAGTACGTTCCTTGGGCGGCTTTGAAGCCGACCGGGGCACTCGAGGCAGAGATGCCGCTATGAACGGCGTTGCCGATCATCAGGTCCACGGGTTTACGATTAAATTTTTCGCGGAACACAGCTTCTGTGGTTTCCGTTTCAGCCGCAAAAGAAACATATTTCTGGTGGGATTTTTTTGTTTTTAGGAGCTCGGCCAAGATATCCGTGGCTTTTTTGAGTCGCAACTGATCTAGACCCTCTTTTTTAACTTTATGCGCGGACTCATCAAATTCAAAGTCTGCTACTGCGGCTGCGGTGATCACCGTATCAGCCGAGGCTTGGTGAGATTGCGCCAGTTCAAACATTTGTTGAGTACGGGGAGTATAGAAAACTTGGCAGTGAGGATGGGCCCGAAGATCGGCAAGGGGAAGTTCATTGGAGCCGGTCAAAAGCGTCACTTGGCAGCCTTGAGTTAAGTAGGCGCGAGCCATTTCGATCCCCGTGAGGCCACTAGATGGGTTCGTGATGTAGCGAACCGGGTCCATCGGAGCAAGTGTTGCGCCGGTGGTGATGAGCACTTTTTTTTCATGAGATAGAAGCGGATTATAGGTTTCGATCAGGTACCTGATGGCATCGACGTCCATGAGTTTTCCTGCGCCCTCATCCCCACATGCCAAGAGCCCCGCTGCAGGATCAATAACTTTGGCATAAGGGAGTTTGTTAATTTTCTTCACATGCTCTTGCGTGAAGGCATGCTCCCACATCATGGTGTTCATGGCAGGGAACATAAGGACTGGGCGGTTTTGTCTCCAGGCCATAAAGATACTCGTGAGAAAGTCTCCCGCCTCACCCTGAGAAATCTTTGCCAGCGTATTAGCCGAGAGCGGAGCGATCACGAGCTTTTCCGCCCACTTCCCAAGTTCCACATGCGGCACACCAGGTGTCGGTGAGTTGAAGTCGTCTGTCGGAAGATAAGTGGCCTCTGCACCGAGGTAGCGAAAGAGTTCTGGTTTCACAAACTCGAGCGCACCTTGAGTGAGCACCACACGAACTTTATGGCCTGCTTTCACAAGCGCTCGGGTGAGATCAAAAGACTTATAGGCGGCGATGGAGCCAGTCACGGCGAGGAGGATGTTCATAGGCAAATATTCCTGCGGTACCACTCATAGAGGGCGTGATGATTAAGGTCAGGTTGAGTTGATATTTTAAGGCTTGAAAGAAGTGGTTGTATCAAACGCTTCGTCTGCTCGCCTGCTCCACCGTTGATGATGATTTCTTCTAGGTTATAGCGCTGGGTGAGTTTCAGTATAAGTTGAGCGTAGGAGACAAAGATTCCCTGGAGCGCTTCTTCAGTATTCTGTGCTGCTCTGGCCAGGGTAAGAGTTTCAGTTGATGGTTGAACTTCAGTCACACTGAGCTGCGCTCCCCGATTCAGAGATTCCAGTTGCTGGGAGAGACCGGGGAGAATGAATCCTCCCTGAAAACCCTCGTTATCGATGATATCAATCGTGAAGAAAGTGCCAGAACTGATGTGGAGGAGTGGCTTCTTTAAAATTTTAAAACAGTACCAGGCAGCGATCAGACGGTCTTCGCCCAAAGTGTTGCTGTAGTTTACCGGCATACCTGCAAATTTTTGTCCCTTCCAGTAATCTTTCACGCGATCAATCAGTAGGCCTTCTTTTAAATGCCCAGCGAGCTCCTCGTCGTAACTTTTTACGGCACTCAATACTCCGCTGACTTCGCCGTAAGTAAGCTTGCGCTTCTCAAGCCAGGCAAAGACGTCGGCCAGAACTCCCGTTTCAACGAGTTCATGATGCACAAAGAGCGCAGCGTGAGCATGGGTATTTCCGAAGTCGAGTGTCAGTACATTCACGCGCGCTGGTCCTTAAGGTATTGCGTGAGGATTTTTTTCTTTTCACTGTAAAGATCTGCAATCGGTTTGACGAATTTCGGAGGCTGGTTAGGGCCTAGCTTTAAGAGGTCATTGGTCACGAGAACTTGGCCATCGGTCAGATTCCCAGAGCCGATGCCGATAGTGGGGATCTGTAAGCTTTGAGTGATCTCTTGAGCAAGCTCGCTGGTCACGCATTCTAGCACGATTGAAAAACACCCAGCATCCTGCAGCTTCAGGGCTTCCTCTTTGAGGCGTTTGGCACTGGACTCATCCTTGCCGTGTGTGAAATAGCCGCCCATCTGATGCACGGATTGTGGCGTGAGACCAATGTGGCCCATGACGGGCGTGCCCATCTGGGTGAGGCGCTTGATGGTTTGCAGCTCCACCTCATAGGCGCCTTCGAGCTTCACGGCTTCACACTGCGTGTGTTGAAAGATCTCTGCTCCTGCTCTGAGCCCCTGCTCAACAGTGGGGTATGAGCCATAGGGCATGTCAACGATCACAAACTTTTCTGGCGCTCCTCGCTTTACCGCTGCTCCAAAAATTTTCATCATCTCGACGGTCACCGGGATGGTGGAGTCGAAGCCGAGCACGACGTTTCCAAGGGAGTCTCCGACCAAAAGCAGGTCAACATCGAGTTCGTTGTAGAGTCGAGCTGTTTGGTAATCGTAGCAAGTGAGCATCTGCAGTTTCTGGCCCTTGGCCTTTTTGATGTCACGGGTATTGAGTTTTTTCATTTTTCTTCCTTCATCATGCGCTCGATCGTTTGCCCCAGGGGATCTTTTTTCCAGCGTTCAACGATATTATGGCGGAGCTGGGTCACGTCTACACCCTGCGCACTTCGAGCAAAGGCGCCGGATTCAATCTCACTCAAGAGTGAGCGCATTTTATTTTCGAGATCAGCGTCGATTAATAGTTTTCGCCCCGTCTCACTACCGATCAAGGCGTTGGGGCTGATGAGATCAAAGAACGCCACTGGCCCGCGATCCACCATGACTTTGGTGATCAGTCCCACTTCATGCCAAAGCTCAAAGAAGGCGAGCTCGGGGGGAATGCCTCTTTGGATTAAGATATTAAAAGCTAAGCGGCAACTTTCTGGGATGAGCGAGCAGAGTACTGCTTGCTCACTGAAGAGGTCAGCGATCATCTCTTCTTTCACACGACAAGCATAAGGACCCATGGTGATGCCCAGAGCGGCAGCGTAGGCGAGAGTGAGAGTTTTAATTTTTTCTTGGTCTGATTTTTCTACCAAGTCTACTGAGTAGACACCGCCAAGAGCTCGTTTCTCCAAATAGGTTGCTCTGACTTCCGTACCAATCGCCTTGGGAGCCAAGAGAACGTGATGGAACTGTGGAAATTTATCTGCGAGTTTTTCTTCGTGAAGAGCAAAACCGTGAGCGTAAAAAAGTGTCGTTCCCTGAGGAATGTATTCAGCGATGTGTGAAAGGGCCCGAGCGATTTCATGGTCGGGCACTAAAAGGGCGATCGGGTGACCCTGCAGAGGAGATTGCCAGTCCAGCAGCTTAAATTTGCTTGGGACCCGAGAGCGGGTGCTTGATTCATTGCGCAGCAAAAGCTGTACCTCGAGCCCAGAATCATAGAGATTTTCCGCCCAAGCCCGCGCTTGGTTGCCATAACCCATGATGATGATTTTTTCAGCTGCCAAAGGCCCTCCTTATCAGGCATCTTTTCGTACCATGAGCAATGAATCTCGCCTAGACTTGAGAGTGAACTTCAACCGAACGAGGGCCTTTCTTTACGGAGAAAGCGTGTTTACTACAATCCGCGTGGAAGCTGGGCTCCCGCTCTTTGAAAAATGGCATTTTGAGCGGCTGCTAAAGTCGGCAGAATGGCTCTGGCCTAATACTGCGCAGCAAGCACAAAAGCTGCTCGAGAACCTCAAGCCCCCAGGTCTGCGTGGGGTTTGGCGCCTCACACTCACTGCCCAGGTCAAAACCCGCGACTCGCAAGAGGAGATGGAGTTGATTCTGGATGATTGGTGGAGTGAAGAAATTCCAGCGGTGAAAGAACTTCAACTGGTGTCTGTCAAAAGCCCTTCAAGGCCTGAGAGCTGGCCTAGCTTTCTGAAATCCGGCGACTACCTTTCTCGCATGGTGGCGTCGAGACACTTGAAGCCCGATGAGGTTGCCCTTTTTCATGTGAATGAAAAAATCTGTGAACTGTTGCACGCGAATGTTTTTTTTATCTCTGAAAATAAACTCATCA
>JAJTIF010000218.1 GCA_021299675.1 Pseudomonadota bacterium
GTCTGCCTGGAAATTTCATGGGCCCACTATAGCCAAAACAAGGGTGAGTGCCTAGAGCTTGATGGACTCAAAAGACCAGCTTATGGTAAAATTTACTTATGTTTGACACCCAAGTTCCCCACTCGCATCCCCTCTTCACCTATTATCCGCCGCTCGATGCGACCACGGTGGGGATTGTCTCGATTCCCCACTCCGGCGAAGACATTCCAGACGAGTTTAAACCATACCTCTGTGCCGATCTCCTCACCATGCGCGAGGACGTCGACTACAAAGTGCATGAACTGGTGGATATTGAAGCGCTCCAAAAAAATGGCGTAGGCGTCATGGTCGCGCACGTCCATCGGGTGTGTGTGGACCTGAACCGCAGTGAAGAAAACTGTGTGATGTTTTGGAAAGAAAATACAAAGGGAGTTCCCCTCATCGGCAAAAGTTTTAGCCGCGAAGAGGAAGATTTTTTCATCAGAAAGTTTCACAAGCCCTTCTTTGAGATCTACGAATCTCTGATCCGCGATTTTTCCCGCAAACTGAAAGTGCGACTACCGGTGGTCGATCTGCATAGCATGCCCTCCAGACCCACCGCCTATCACATGAAGCAAAACCCGAATCAGAAAACCACGCGCACGGATTTTTGCGTCAGTGACCAACACGGCAAAACCTGCAGGCCAGATTTCATCGACTTCTTCGCCCAGCGCCTCAAGACCACAGGACACAGTGTGGCGGTGAATGACCCTTACATCGGAGGTTTTGTGACGACCTTCGTGAATCGCTTTGAAACAGAAAATATCCAGATTGAAATCAACCGCGCCATCTACATGGACGAAGAGAAAAAAGAACTCCTCCCGCACTTAGTACCTAAATTAAAAACGGACTTGACTCAGGTGCTGATCGAAGGGCTGACCAAGTTTAGTAGATAATCATCTTCTGGCGCGATTTCTTCTTCTCAGGCTTCGTCTCCTTCGCCTTCTTGAGCATCTGATCCATCCGCTCTTTGTTGGAGAGCTCCGGCGCTTTCATGACATTTCGCGGACGCTCCTGCAGGGTCTTGCGCTCTGAGAGTCCTTCGAGTTCAATTTGTCGTGAGAGCCGAATGTCCGGGTCGTCATCTTCTAGGCCCGTATCACGAGTGGTGAATGTTTTCTTATAGCGTGAGTAGGCAAAGCGGTAGAGTGATTTGAGCTGTTCTTTATTTTTTGAGCCCCGCTCGAGATAATAGATCATCTCTTTGAGCATCTCGATGTTGCTCATGTCATGAGACCAGGCGGAGAGCAGAAAGAGCATTCCTTCTTGGTCCGTTTGCTGATTAAAGTTAAGCTGTTTGAATTCTCGATAGATGATGGGAGTGAGGGCCGGGTCAGATCCACGAAAGTTAATACCGTTGATAAAGCGGGCCCGGATTTCTTTTGAGTCTGAGGCACGCAGATCGGTAACGAGCAGGTACGAGAGCAGAAGACCTTTTTGGAAACTAAAAATCATCTCGGTCTTGTAGTCCTTATTGCTGGAAGGTATCTCGACATAGGCCATCTCCTTGCCATCGACCATGCCAAAATTGGTAAAGGACTCCGGTAGCATGATCGATCTCAGGTGAAGAATGTAGAGGTTATAAACCATCTCTTGCCAGGTGAGATCCCACCCCATAATTTTGTGAGTGAACACATCTTCCCAAATCTCTTCAGTGGTTTTCTTGAGGATCTCGCGTCTCACCATCGGGAGCCGGAAGAGATCCTGTCCATCAGCTTCATTACTCCACACCCCGCTACTTAGCAGATGGAGTCGAGCGATCTCACGGCCACTGGGACCATTGAAGCGCAGACCGAGTTGCGGATCTGCCATACCCGGGACCAATCTGATTGAAGGAACAGCTTGATACATTGGATGCCCCGCCGGGAGTGGCACCACCACGTCTTTGACATGAAACTCTCGCCACAGGTTTGAGTAGCTGCCGGAGATGTCTGAGACAAATGTATTCTGAGTGGGAGTGAAGAGCTTGCGGTTAAATTTTTTGAGTTGGTACCAGTGAGAGGTTGAACGCCCATGGATCGCCTGATCATAGAGGTACGCCGGTGCGAAGCGAACCACCGCCACTAGGCTTCCCACTAAAATAGATACGATCCCGAGGATCAAAATTATTTTTTTCATCGATTCAATTGTAAAGGCTTCTAAGCTATGAATATCTCATCGTCATGGTGGGATATAAACTAAATAATTAAATGTTTCAAAGATTCATCCGATGAGTCCAGTGGACTATTACTATGGAACATTTATGAAAACACTCATTGTCTTAAGTCTTTTTGCTCTTACCGCCTGTGATGCTCCTGTGAAGGTGCGCACGGCTCCCACTGATGCCTTTAGTGGCAGCATCAACACCAGTGGCAATGGCTCCACAGGCTTTAACCTCACTCCCAGTACCGGTGGGCCAACTACAGGAACCACCAACGGTGGGACGACTACTGGCTCTACTACCGGCTCAAGCGGCGGCATCAATTGTATCAAAACAGTGACGGCGTTTCACTCAGGACTGGGCTCCGTGGACGTGTGCCAAGATTCAGCCAATGAAGTCATGTTTCGCCTCGGCTTCAACACCACAGACCAAAGTGATGGGACCTGCGTGGTGCCGATGTTCCGCGATAGCTCAGGGAATTCTCTCTACCTCGGTAACGCTCAATGTACCAAGCACAACCAGGGCCAGGTGGTGACCGGTCAGCTCGACAAGAACAGACAAGGCTACGCTGGATATCAAATCAACTCGGTGATGGTGCTTAAATACTCAGGCACGAATGCGTTCTTCCAGTGTATGAACGCCTATGGGGCCCAGTACAATGGTTGCATGAGCTCATTTGGTGGAAACCCATTCTATCAATCTTATTGTCAGTCACAGGCGCAAACCTACATGACGACGATCTGTAACACCTTTAAGAGCAGCTATCCTTACTCACAAGTTCTCACTCGCTAGTGTCTTTAAATTAGTGCAGATGGCGAGTGTGAACCTTCTCTCCTGAGAGCCACTTTTTAAGCCAGGACGTGTACTTGGTGGGAACGATAAGAATCGGAACCAGGACATCGTTTTCTACTTCTTGCTCATTCATGACCGGCGCTTTGAGGCTGATGACTAAAAGCCAGTGAACCTGGTCCTCTTCAAACATTTTAAGTTGGATCTGAATCTGATGACCCTCCCAGCGCTGGAGCCAGGTCTCATCGGCGTGTTGCAGGGCCTCGGGTACTTTTTCCGTGAAGTCCTCGTACTCCTCAAAAGGAATATCCCCGTCATCACGGTTTTCCAATACCCAAGCAAGAAGCTCGCCTTTTTTAAGCCCAACCCACTCTAAAACGTCATCTGGTAAATAAAACTCGTCTGCCATTCGTAGCCCATCCTTAGAAATACCTTACCAGATCTTGCTCGGGGATGAAAATTCTTCCCTGCTCTGATCATTGTTGCCTCTAGGGTATGATGAAAAGGTCTCTTGCATAGGATGTGCTCGGGACAAAAAACAATCACAGGAAGTGGAGTGCACATGTCTCAAGTTCCAAGTACCAAGCCCGACGCGGCCCAGATGCAAGCTCAGGAGTTAAACGAACTTTTAAAGATGGCCACTCTCGGTCACTTGCCTCTCTTCCACCAAGACTGGATCAGGGAATCGTTTCGTGAAAACAAGCGCCTCAGTTTTGCTCGCGCTAGTCGCATCGTCGACGAAGGCCTTAAAAAACTCTCGCGCCATGTGACTTACGATAGAAAACAGACGGCGCTCAATGCCTTCACGGCAGAGGAACGCGTGACCTTCATCCAATCCTTCTTTAAGATGGTGGAATATAAAACGCTGGATCAAATCAAGGAGCTGCATTGATTAGACTCCTGAGTCTTCTCTTCGCTCTGCCCCTCTTCGCCCATGCGGAATACCGTGTGTATCAATACATGGTGAGCCCTAAGACTAAACAGTTCGTTGTCAACGACAGCGGTGCCAGGCCCCAGCGCTCCACACTGAATCCCGTGGCTTTCATCGCTTACCACGGCGGAAACAGTGCGGTCGACGTGACCCTTATGCGCTCGTGGATGTGCCCGGGTTACACCGGCAAGAAAGATTTCTGCCCCCACCCCTCTGAGCGGGAGGTGGCCAGTGAGTAATGACATCACAGCGACTAGTAAGATTCATCAGGCCAAACTGAATAACCTCCATCGACAGAACAACCGTGAAGTGGATCACGTGCAAACGAACCACGAAAAACGCGTTGCCGAGGTCAAGAAAGATCATGAGATTCAAATCCAAAACGTCCGCGATGATAACCGCGACAAGATATCTCTTGAGCTTGATAAAAAAGAAAAAGCACTGGGAGAACTCAAGAAATCCCTCGATCAAACGCAGAAACTCACCGAATCCGAACAGAAGCGACTGCAGGCCCATAACCAGCTGCGCTCGCAGGAGATTCAAAACGGACACCAGGAGCGAGTCTCAGCTATCGTGGAAAAGAATGAGACCCAGATCAAAGACCTCAACGAACGATTTAACAACAAGATCGGTGTCCTGCAGAAGCAATCGGAAATGATGCTTAATGACCAGGATGATCGTGCACGCGCAAGCCTCAATACTCAAAAAGATCTGTACACTGACAAGATCCAATCGCAGCGCCAGAACTTCCAATCGACCCTGGAGCACGAAGACAAAAAGTTCAGCTCACAACTAGAGCGCCAGAAATCAACCACCAAGAAAACCCTCACCACCGCTGAAAAAGACGGCCAGGTGAAACTGGCGCAGACCAGTGAGAAGTACGTCAAACTGAACCAACAGGCGACCGAACACCAGCAAAAATCCTCAGCCGAGCGTGAACAGCTCTTTGAGAAGAAATTTCAAACTCAACTGGCCCGACACACAGAGATTGAAAAAAACCTCGATGGTCGTCACACCCAATTTCTTAATGAATCAAAAGATAAACTCACCAGTCGAATTGCACTTGAAGAGCAGAAGTCACAAGACTCTTTCTTCCAGTTCACCGAACTCAAACCAACCGTGACGCCGACTCCGGAGGGCTATGAAGTTCGCGTGAAAGTTCCCGACTATGCCAAGGAAGAAGTGAAGCTGACGACCAATATAAAAGAGCTAGTCCTCACGGCCAATCGCCGTCACCAAGATGAAAGAACTTCCGAGAATGGAGTGCAGCAGAAAGTGAGTAAGGTGGAATCCCTCGTGAGTCGCATTCCGGTAGATCACGTGCTACATGCGAGAAAAATGACTAAAGAATGGGTCAACGGAGAGTTGATCTTTAAAGTCTTTAAGGCCTAAGACTCCACCACAAAATCCGAAAATCCCAGAGTTTTAATTTCTTTGATCTCATCCTGCACATCGCGCACATCCGCTCCACTGGGCCCGGTCGTGGCAAAACGACGGACTGATTTGAGGGCTTCGATGTCACCCTGAACGAGAATTTCAACTGACCCATCTGGTTGGTTTTTGACGTACCCGACTACCGGGAGTTTTTGGGATTTAACAAACTCCACGATGCTCACGCGGTAACCGACTTTTTGCACACTACCTCTTACAATAAGCTTCATTTCCAACATAATTCCCTCACACAGACTTGATTGTCCTCTAGATTAGGAAATTCTTCAAGACTGGTGCAAGGAATCAATACTCCTGATAGAATGAAATCATGCGAAGACCGCATCTCCTCCATCTCACGGCCATCTCCACAGATCATAACCTGTCTGTGAGGGCGTCACTTTCCCTCTCTAAGCAGGCGCGCCATCAGTTCTGGCAGTCCCCACTACCGAACCTGGCTCCGATCCGACCCATTGAGAGCCTGGGGCTATTGAGTTCCCGAAGATTTCGTCTGCGGATCATTGGCACAAATCAGGAGGGCGAAGAGCTCCTGAACAAAGAGTACGATTCTGATTCCTTCGGTGACTTTAACCTCCGCATCCCTCATCCCACTCAGGGACCGGTGGCACGACTTCTCATTTTTGAAACCCGCACCCACCCGGGGCTTGAGCTTCTGATCGGAAGTTTTATTCCGATGAATGTCAGAGAGAAAAAACAGATTCTCATTACTGACTTTGATAAAACGCTGGTCGACACTCGCTACCACTCGCCGCGAGAACTCATCTTGTCGCTCAGAAAGCCACTGGGGTATTTCCCACCGGTTCCGGCATCCATCAAGCTGGTAAAATCCTACATCGAAGAGGGCTTTCAGCCCTTCGTGCTCTCCGCCTCGCCTCACTTCTATGAAAACGCCATGCGAGACTGGCTCTACCGAAATCAAATCTTTACCTCAAACATCTACCTCAAAGATTACCGGCGAGTTTTCGCCTTCTTCGAGGGAGATCTTGCTCCCAAAGACCTCAAGACCCAGGGCTTCTATAAGCTCAACCACCTGGTGAACATCCTGCTCATGACGGGGATTCCTGAGGAACTGATTTTAGTGGGTGATGGGTTTGAGAGTGACACCATCATCTACCTGACTCTCCAGAGTGTTATCAACGGTCGCCAGGACCCATGGGTGGTTTGGAACGCTATCAAACAAGACGAGGGCTTTAAGCTTACCAATCGCCAGCACTTCCGCTTCTTATCGAAGTTTTATCAGCTGAAAAATCTCTGCGACATCAACACCCGTTGCAAGATCCGCATCCACATTCGCTGCAAAAAAGACATGCTCCAGAAGTGGCATACGAAAAAGTTCAAGTATGAGTTCTTGAACAGACTTCTACCGAACGTCGATTTTTACGAAGGCTAGGCTTAGGCCAGCAGTAAACTTGGCGCAAATGTGATAAAATAGCCTAAACTAAAATAGAATCCCATTTTGTGAAAGCGCAGGGCTTGCTCGGGATTCATTTTTGCTGTGAGAGGGAGCCGTTGAAAATCAAAACTGACCACTTCCAAATATATGCGAAACACCGCCAGCATCATCCCTACGGTGGTCACGATCGGCTCATCCATCCAGTGCATAATCATCCTTTGATGTTTCAAGGACACTTCGCATGAGTGCGCTCAGTCCTCTCAGGTTGATCGGTAATCCGGAAGAAAATTTTTACGTGCTCGGAAAGAAGCACCTTGAGGACTACAAAAATTTCCGCCTCAAGCTTTTCGGGTCCCCAAGCCTCACTCGCCAGATTGATTTTTTGACTAAAAAAGTCAGGAAACCCGAAGCGGTCACTCTCCCCCAGAACTTTTGGGGCAGCTGGCTCAAGGCTTATTGTGAAGGTCTGGAAGAAAACGTCGGCGAGTACTTGTCCTTTCTACACCGCATCGAATCTTCTACGCTGCTCTGTGGATCCAATTCCGCTTTCGTGTGGGACAAGGATCTGCAAACGACGCATTTCTTACGCACCATTGACTGGCCCCTCCATTGGGGAAGTGAGCAAGAGCTCTTGTATCTTCAGGTCCCCAAGCATCACTCACTCTTCCTGCACACGCCGAGAGGACTTCCCTTCCTTCCTCTGACGCTGATGAATTCCAAGGGCCTGTGCCTGGGCCTGCATCGCAAGTTTGCCCAGATCCTCGAGCCCCAGGGATCTGAGATCGGACAGCTCTCCATCGAAACACTCATGCACGCGAGTGACTGTCAAAGCGCTAGAAAATTTTTGAAAGGCAAACAGACTCTGCAGCATTGGGGTCTGGTGTTTTTAGACAGTAACCACGAGATCTTGGCCCTCGACATGGCGGGTCCTCAAGTCGATGCGATCCAAACGCCCATGCCACAGGATCAACCCCTGTGTTTCAATGCCGCTCCCATCGTGAAAAACAAACAGATCAGTGAGAGTGAACCAGCTATTTTGGGGGAACTGTGCAAGCGCCAGCGCCAGTGGTGCCTGAATCAGCTGACGCTCAAGAAAGAACACCCTCTGCAGCAGCTCACGCGTCTCCCGAAGCTCTTCTCTACTGGGGTGATCAACGTTCATACCGTCGCAGCTCTTCAACTTACCGCCACGACTCAGAGTTTAGAGCTCAACACCGGCAGTTTTCCGACTTGGTATCAGGGTGAGATCGTGAGTTACCCCAACGTCTTCGAACAACACATGCGCCAGATCGAGCATCACAAGAGCACAGTCAGTGCCTTGCAGCTAGAACTTTGGAAAGCGCATCACGCCTATAGCCTTGCCCAAAGGGCCTATGACGAGGCCGATCTCACCTCGGCTTTCCATCATCTCCAAATGGGAATTGCTCTGGCTGATTCGCCCCTGAAAGGCTTGGGCCAGTGGGTTTTGGCTTTCTGGAATTGGAGCCATCTTAAGGGCACACGTTTGAGACTCTTACACTACCGCGAGCTTTTGGGTCTTGAGAAATCACTGCCGGCAACGCATCTGCCTCACTTAAAACTCTTGAAGCTTCTCTACGAAGTCGAGCTGGCGCTGGCCCCCACGATTAGTCCTTCGGAACTGGGTGAAAAACTCAAGGTCATTGCCGATCGCTCGCTCACGGGCCAACCACTCGAGCGGGCTGCCTACCTAAAAAGAATCCAGGCCCGTCTAGATTTCCAAGACATCCTCATCGCTGATTAACTAGACGATTCACCAGAGATTTTGCTACAAACTCTCATGGGCCTTCTCTATCCATTTCCCGTTTCTCCTGATGAAAGTGACTTTGCCTTACTTAAGCTCGACGAGTCTGGAAAGATAAAAATGGTACAAGTTAAAACTTATGGTCTCCCCTATCTTTTTTGGGGCTACGCTGCTGCTGTGTTAACCGCTATTTTTTTTCTCTGGCTTGCCATCCGTGCTCCCTTGGAAAAACTAAAATCATATAATGACAGTGTCGATCTCATGCTGATCTACGGTCTCGATGGTCTCATCTACGTAAGTGTGCTGAGCCTTGTCGCTTTTTTGTTCTATCAAAAATCCATCACCCGAGAGGCCGATCGAATAACAGTCGCTCATGCATTTTTTGGTCTAAGGCTTTTGAAATTTAACTATCACATCCGTCCCGAAAGCTTTCAAATTCTCCACCATCTAGATTCCCCAAACGTGGCCCGTCTCAAAGGAGGCGAAGAGAGTTTAGGTTTCCAAAACAAGGGCTACTTTGCCTTGTGGGTGAAGACAGTGGACGATCGTTTTATTCAACTGGATCGCCACTCTAGAAAAGCCGACCTTTCTGCTCTGGCAGCACTTATTTCCCTCTAACCCTCTCAGACCGCCCAGCATCTGTTGCACAAGTCTCTCAGGGCCAGAGCGGATTCATTCTAGATTCTGATGACTTATGCGTCGATTAAGCAGATTGGGCAAAGCTCGCGTAAAATTAACCAAGCAATTCAATCAGATAGAAAAAACGATACGATAAAGTTTATTAACATTTCATCCTGCTACTCCGATAGGAATTAGAGACTTAGGTAAAGGATGCCTTATGAAAAGAAAACTCTATACACCGATTCCCCTCTTTGCTGCTTTGCTATTAGCAGGTTGTCAGGAGCAAGTCGCCCCTGAACTTTCTAATCCAGCAGCCTCGGGATCAGGTTCGTCCACCACACCTACAGTGGTGCTTCCCACGATCAGAACTTTTTCTGTCGCTCTAGCCAAAACACCTACCAACGTAGCTCCTAATGACCTGAACTACTCTTTACACAAATCTTTTGATTCCACTTCTACGACTCTATCTGATTGTACGATGAATGTCGGCACCACTACTCCCCAATCCCTTAACCCTGGTATCACAGATATCACGTGTATGGTTGAGGCAGAGGAGTATGCCCTCTATTATAACGGTCTTGGTTTCGAGGCGACAGCTACCGCGGGTGCTTGTGACTATATCACCCAAGAGCAGTTTAGCTACTGGAGATATCAGCCAGGAGTCTCGCTGAGAAAAAATGGAACCCCCAGACAGGTGGTTTACTTCGATTGTAGCGATGAGGCGAAAGAACAATTGGGTAGCACCAACGTGACAGGTTTTGGAATATTCACAGGCCCCGTGACTCGAACTGTTAACCAGGTGTGTGGAAAATACTACAACCTCTCATCCCCAGATAGCGCCACCTATGGCAGCCTAGAGGTCTCCAACCCCTCTAGTGGCTTTGAGCCAACGGAGAAAGCTGAACTCTGTAGTTTCCGCTACAAGACTTCTAAGAATGAAATCATTAACTGCGATGAAGGCGAGATGATCATTCACAAAGTCTCCGTCGGCGCTCAGAACACCACCTCGCCTCCGGCTGCGCCCGTCTACGCCCTCACAGTGGCGACCGGTGGGAGCGAAGAGTTCGAATGCGGAGGAAAAATCGTCGCCTGTATGGGCGGACCGATTACTGATCATTTGAACATCTCCGACCTAGACAAGGGCATCCGGTCTCGCATTTCACAGATCCCCATCACCGGTGCCACAGTTAGCATGAGTGTGCCAAAATCATTTCCGAACTTAAGAACAAACCTTTACTCCGCGAACTTTATCCGTCAGTGCTCGCTGGGCTTCACGGGTCACGATACACCGGCCAACTATACCAATGCCCTCAACAGTCCGAGCGTGTTTTTCAATAAACTCTCGATGGATGCAGAGTTTCTGCCACGTACTGTGATCACACCAACCAGTGTTGACTACATTACTAAGGGCACGATCGAAAACAACCGCGACCTGTCGGATCCGACCAGCCAGGCCAGCATGCGCGACGCCCGCGGCTTTGATCAAATCATTTTAGCTGATGACCCATTTCGCGCAGGACTCCGCCTTGACTCCGACTTTGATTTCCTTTCAAAAAACCTGTGGTCAGTGGACTTCATGAAGACCCAGCCCTTCTACAAGTTTACCTGCTATGACAAAGCCTTTGAACCCAAGGGACGCATCAGCATCGCCGTACGCGAGTGGAACCGAATCTATGACAAATCGGTTGCGGGGGTATTCAATTTTATCTCCGACATCAACAAGCGCCACCCAACAGACTTTTTGAATAACTCGTTCATGGACGCGGGCTCCCCGATCCTCAGAGCCGAATACGCGTTCATTAAAACCGGTACTGGTTTTGCGGCCCTAAGTGACGCTTTCAAGGGGAACTACAATTATAACAATCTGAATGATTGGGATGATTTTTTGAAGTTCTATGACAACAACACTGGGACCGCGGCATCTTGTGAGACCTACAACCCGACTATCCCACACTCAGGCACGACCTTCCCGCCTTACAATGATACGATGATGGACCACACTCTGGTGCCGGTGCAGTCAAAGAGTTGGTTTCCGGGTGAATTTCAGTAAGTAGTCTGGTGCCTAGTCTGGTGCCAGCCTCCTTTTAAGGAGGCTGGCACCCAAGAGGCTGGCACCTTTTTTTCTTTTTTACTCTTCCATGAAGTTCTGAAGCTTGTAGCGGCTCGCTAAGAAAGCAAAGACGAAAGCAAAGAATCCCATCACGCCCGCAAAGAAAAAGAAGTAGCTGCTTGAGGCGACTGGAAAGATCTCTACCATCGTGATCAGACTGACCAGTTGATTACCGAAGAATACCGTTAGTAACCACATGCTCATGACCGAGGACTTCATGCTCTTAGGAGCTTGCGTATAAGCGAATTCTAGACCAGTGATCGAAACCATGACTTCCGCCACCGTGATCACGAGGTATGGGAAAAACTGCCACATAACGTTGAGATTTTGTCCCTGATCAAGGCCCACTTGTATGAAGGCGGCCATGATAAAAGAAAAAGCGGCAATGAACATCCCCCACGTCATGCGTTTGAGTGGAGTCATAGCAAAACCCAACTTTTCAAGCAGTGGGTAGATGCCAAAGGTAAACAGGGGAATGAGACCCATGACCATGATCGGGTTCCAGGCCGAGATCTGCGAAGGTTCAAAATCAATGCCCATGAAATTAAGATTCATCTTCGAGGCCTGAATCACCCACGAAGATCCGTGTTGATCAAAGAGCGCCCAGAATACCGAGACCGCTGCGAAGACTTTAGAGATGTTCCAGACCGCCTGCGCCCCTTCGACGTTGAGTTTTCCGTGCTTCTGAGTCGCCCGGTCCCAGAAACCCTGCCCTGCTTTGGCTGGAGTTGTGAGTGCCGTCTTCAACACATTTAAAAACCCGTTACCATCAGACTTCGTTGGTGGGACGTGCACGTACTTGTGACGACCTAACCAGAAGATGAAAGTGGCAATCAACATCAACACACCCGGGATACCGAAGGCCACACTGGGGCCGTACTCTTTGAGGGTCCAGGGAGTGATGAGCGTAGAAAAGAATGATCCGAAATTGATCATGAAATAGAAGAGGTTAAAAACTTTTGCCAGCAGAGCTTCCTGGCCTTTCTTGAACTGATCTCCGACGTGAGCCGAGACACAAGGCTTGATGCCCCCTGAGCCCAGAGCAATCAGGAATAGACCCACATAGAGACCCGTGGTGTTTTCCCAAACGGCTAGCACCGCGTGGCCGATACAGTAGACCAGCGAGAGGTAGAGAATCGTTTTGTACTTTCCAAGGATGCGATCCGAGATATAGGCACCGAGCAGCGGGAAAAGATAACAGAGACTCGAGAACTGGTGATAGACCGAGGTCGCCTGCGACTCCGTCATTAAAAGCGCCTGGATCATGAAGACCACAAGAATCGATTTCATTCCGTAGTAGCTGTAGCGCTCACAGGCTTCGTTACCGACGATGAATTTAATTTGTGAGGGATATTTCTGTGATTGACTCATGAGTTCTCCGAATCAGATTTAAAA
>JAJTIF010000260.1 GCA_021299675.1 Pseudomonadota bacterium
ACGCTCGCGAGTACAATCAGAAAACCCCAGGCCCCGATCCGGCGGATTACCGTTTGCTCGAGCCCCTGCCTAGCGCCTACCCATTTAACCGCAGTGAAACCCTGCGGGCAAACATGCGCCTATCTCTGGGAACACCCCTCACGCAAAACTATCCTTACCGCGAGAAAATCCAGGCCGACTCTTACGGCTACCAGTTTGAGTTCAATGCCCAGATGACTCGCCGGGTACGCAAGGAGACGAACAACCGTCTCTATGCCGGAGGACTCTTCACCTTCCGAACGGTCAACTCCGACCTGACCCTGGAGACCCGCCGCTCACGGGAGCAGTGGAACAAAATCGGCTTCGGGGGAGTGTTAACCTATGACCCCTATCGCACGGACCTTCATCGCATCACCCTGAGCTGGGCTGCCATAATCAACCCTTTTCATCAGGTATCCATCTCTCAAACCGATCTTAATGAGGTGACGGAGATCCGAAATTTTCTGGCCTGGAACTTTTCTTCCCGAGTGGGAGCTGAGTGGCAGTGGCTGCGGGTCACTGAAACCCTGGACCTGACAATGGGAGTCTATTCCGAGCTCGAATCCCCCTTAAATTTCAACTCTAGCACCCCTTCAAATCGTCCTGAGTGGTGGAGCGGAGACCAGTTCAATTCAGCCATCAACTTCACCCTGGCAGGCTTCGTGGGCCTGCAATCATCCTACTAAAACGCTTCGTTATTTTTTTCAGTCGCAAAAAAAAATGTCTAAAGTTTCAACACTGCTCTTCGATAAGAGAAGTACAAGCGAACAGGATGTTCACTTAATACTCAGGAGGAGAGCCCATGAAAACAACAACCACAAACACCACAAAAAAATCACCAGCTAAAGACATCAGCAAAGACGTCTTGTTTCAGCGCATCGGTAACACATGGTTTGTGTTCACTGAAAACAACGGTGAAATGGTTTACTCTGTGATGCCAGAAGGCATGGACCCCAAAACAACAAAGCTTGAACTCTATCAAATCATTGAAGAGCACATGCAGCGCGTGGCCAATCATCAGTCACGTAGAACGGCAGAGGCTGTATAATCCGTGTCAGCACTTAAGAAACCTGCGCACCGATTCCAAAGTCTCTACGCAGAACCAACTCCTGAGAAGAAGGCTGTTGAATCTTTAATCGCAAAGATTCAACACCTTCTCGTGCAGGATCCTCAAATGCAAAAGAAAGCCGCTCGGGTCATCGAACTTTGGCTCAATAAGTCTAAAAAATAGTCTAAGAATTTTTTTTTCACTCCCCTTCCTCTCTGCTAAGATCATCCTCACCAGAACCACACCTGTGAGGCCCCCTATGAAAGTCCCCTTTATTGATATTCTTCGCTACGAGCCCCATTTTTATGAAACTGTATCCACCAAAGCCTGCGAGCTTTTAAAAAAAGGCCAGTTCGTCGGTGGGCCCAGCGTCGGTGAGTTCGAAGAAAGTTTAAAAAATTATACCCATACAAACTTCGCCATTGGCTGCGCCAACGGAACAGACGCCATCCAAGTAGCGCTGCGAGCAGCGGGTGTGAACAAGAATGATAAGGTGATCATCCCCGACATGACTTTCTGGGCGACTTTCGAAGCCGTCGTGAATGTCGGCGCCACACCTTGCACCTTGGATGTTTCTCGTGAAACGCTCCATCTCACAGCACAGTCTGTGAAAGAAGGCATCGAAAAGTTTAAGCCTAAGGCTCTTCTCATGGTGCACCTCTATGGGTGGGCCTGTCCGGAGACGCTTGAGATCAGAAAACTCTGTGCCGACCATGGCGTGATTGTGATCGAAGATTGCGCCCAAGCCATTGGAGTGAAAATCAAGGGTGAGTCACTACTCAAAAATGCTCACGTCGCGACCACCAGTTTTTATCCTGCAAAAGTTCTCGGTGCCAGTGGCGATGCCGGAGGCATTTTTACCAACTCTGAGACTGTTGCGAAGACCTCACGCATCTTGATTAATCATGGCCGCACCGATCACTACGAGCATGGACTTGTGGGATGGAACTCACGACTGGGTGCCTACGAAGCCAGCTTCATGGTGGAAGCCCTTAAGCATCTTGATGCTCGACTCGAGTCTCGCCGTCACGTGTGTAGCCAGTACCGTGCAAAAATTAAAAACCCACTCTTAAAATTCATCACTCCAAGCGCAGATGTGTGGGAGAACGGATACCTTTCTGTCGCGACCATGGAGCCGAGCACTCGCCCAGCTTTCATCGAGTATCTCAAGAAGAATGATATTGGGTACGGCACAGTGTACCCAGGTGCGATGAGCGAACAGTCAGGAGCCAAAGAATTTATCGGTGGAAAAATTTCTCACGGGCACGCTGATTGGGTTGCAAAATCTGTCATCAATCTTCCATGCTTTGCGTATCAGACGCAGGCAGAGATTGATTACGTGATTGAAAAAGTGAACGCGTACCACGCTTAAAAAATTATTATCAAGAACTATTCTTCAAAGGGAGAGCAAAAAAGTCTCTCCCTTCCACAACTTACAAATAGCCGACAATTTCACTCTGAATTATTCTGTGTTTTAACGGAAAAATTTTCCTCATGTTTCTCTGAAACAGCACCGAAATGCTTGGTCAACAACGGCACTCATCATGGTGATGAGCGCCTAAAAAACAAAAAAGGGCACGGAGCCCACGCGACCTGAACAATCGCGACCAGCAAGGAGGTTTGGATGATTTTAACCGGAGGATAGGAATATGGGTTTAAGAATTAATACGAACACGGCTTCTCTTGCAGCTCAAACAAGCTTGAAGAAAGTCACATCAGAAACAGAGAATACGTTTGCGAAACTCAGCTCTGGTTCACGAATCACCAAATCCGCAGATGATGCTGCAGGTATGGCGATCTCTGAAAAACTAAAAGCTGAAGTCCGCTCGATTAAACAAGCGGACCGTAACGCAAACGACGGTATTAGTATGGTTCAGGTAGCGGAAGGTGGTTTGAACGAAACTCAAAACATCCTGACACGTTTGAGAGAATTGGCGATCCAAGCTTCTTCAGACACAGTTGGCGATGTGGAGCGTGGCTTTACGGATATGGAATACCAAAACCTGGTGCAGGAAATGGACCGTATCTCTAAAGTGACTGAGTTCAACGGCATCAAGCTCTTGGACGGCCAAGGTGGGAAACTAGATTTCCAGATCGGCACCAAAGGGGATAAGAACTCAGTTATCTCTTACGAGGCGGGTCAGGTAGATGCAACGATCGGATCTCTCAGCGTAGACGGGTTGAGTGTAAAATCGAAAGATGGAGCTCAATCAAGTCTTGCGAAAGTAGACCAAGCGATCGAGAAAGTATCAGGTCAACGTGCTTTCCTTGGTGCTCTACAGAACAGACTTGTGTCCACAAGCAGTAACTTGCAAGTGACTCAAGAGAACCTCTCAGCTGCTAACTCTCGTATCCGTGATACAGACTATGCAGAAGAGACAGCGAAACAGGCGAAGAACTCGATTCTCTCTGCCGCTGGGACCTCTGTTCTTGCTCAGGCTAATGCTACTGGTCAGAACGCTCTGCGCTTGATTGGTTAATTCGTAGAAAAAACGGGCCTCCCTTCGGGGAGGCCTTTTTTATTGGTAAGTATGTGGCCAAGCGCATTAGTTTCTGTTACTAAATCCCCCCTATGAAAGACCCCAACAAATCCACCATGGCCGATAATTATATTTATCGCGAGGACTTCAAGTCCTATGACCACGACAACCCCTACCACGATAAACTCAAAGACTTTGACGGTTTCGTTCTGCGCGATGAAGAGGCCGAGGCTCACAAGGGTAAGTGGAGCGAGGTTTTTGGCAATGGCCAGCCTTTGAGTGTGGAGATCGGAACTGGGTACGGGGAATTCATGCTTGAGTGGTGTGAGAAAAATCCCTTTGATAACTTCGTAGGGCTTGACCACCGTTTTAAGCGCAGTTTTCACTTGGCAAAAAAGCTCTCCAAGATCACCAATAAAAACTTTCGCTACTTGCGCGGCAAAGGCGAAAGGCTCGAGTTCACTTTCGGCGAAGGTGAAGTGAAGAACATTTTTTATTTCTTCCCGGATCCCTGGCCCAAGAACCGTCATAATAAAAAACGCCTCTTTCAAAAACCATTTTTAAATGCCGCCCACAAGGTGCTGCAAACCGGTGGCACTCTCTGGGTTAAAACCGATCACGATGGTTATTTCGAGTGGATGCTCAACGAATTGAAAGATGAAACAAGATTCGCCGTCAAACTTCAGACTCGCGATTTGCGTCATGAGTTTCCAGAGCATTTTCTCTCCCAGTTTACGACAAAGTTTGAGAAGATATTCCTCAGCCAGGGGACAAAAATCAAAGCCCTGGAATTAGTCAAAATTTAAAGGAAGCTATGTCTGGTCAGTTGCGTGAACTCATAAAAGAGGCACCCATCTCCCAAATTATTGGTCATTTCATTCCCTTGAAACGCTCAGGGCGTGGACTCGTTGGTCTGTGTCCTTTCCACAACGACACCAAACCCTCGATGACGGTGAATGACCAGCGCGGCTTGTTCCGCTGCTGGGCCTGCAACACCGGTGGCGATGCGCTGAGCTTCGTCAAAGATTTCAAGAAAGTTGATTTCATCTCCGCCATGAAATTGTGCGCAGATATTCTAGGCCTCTCTACGGAAGAGCTCAATCGCGAGCGCAAAAAGAATCCCAAACTCGAGCTGGCTTTCCGGGTGCTGAACTTCACCAACAAGGTTTTTAAGCACGTCGCCGATCAAAAGCCGATGCACTTTCAAAAATTCGTCGAGGCCCGGGGACTGAACGCGGAATCCATCCAAAATTTTCAGATCAGCTTCGCGCCCGGCAACAACATCATCACCAGCCAGCTCGAGAAGATCCCCGAAGATAAACGGGAAGAAGCGCGCAAGATGGCCCTCGAGCTCAGTCTCATCCGGCTGAATGAAAACCAAGGCCACACCTACGATTACTTCCGCGACCGCGTGGTCTTTCCGGTGCTGGATCACTCGGGCCAGGTGCGCGGCTTTCAGTGTCGGGCCGTGCTGCCCGATCAGAAACCAAAATTCCTCAACAGCTCCGACTCCTTTGTGTTCCACAAATCCAGCATTCTCTACGGCTTTCACATCGCCAAAAATGCTATCCGCCAAAGTGAGCAAGTATTTTTAGTGGAAGGAAACATGGATGTGGTGATGATGCACCAGCATGGCTTCACTCAGACCGTCGGCACCATGGGAATCGCGCTCAGTGAATCCTCTCTGCGTCTTCTGACGAATCTGACGAAAAATGTGATCTTAGCGATGGATAGTGACCCCGCCGGGATCAAAGCGATGACTCAGATTAATGCGAGTTTCATGGAGCATGGTGTGCTGCCTCGCTATCTCTCGTTTCATCCAGCCAAAGACCCCGATGAATTCTTGCAGACGCAAGGCCGCATGGCCCTTTTAGAGCGAGTCGAGAAAGCTCCGCGCTTCATCGATTGGTTTATTGAGCAAACGATTCCCACTCCCGTGCCGGAAGTGACGGATAAAAAGCTTCAGGTTTTGAACCAGATTTTTGAACTTTTAGCTCCCCTGAAAGATTCTTTAGAAGCTACTGAGCGCGTCATTAGCAGTGCAAAACTTTTAAAACTTCGCTCTGATGAAACAAGTTTGATCGAGCAGTACAAGGCCAGTCTTTCAAAAAATGAAAGACCTGTGCGCGCTGCAGCCCCACAACCTGTGGCGCAAACGACTGAAAACAATGAAGAAGATTTCATCACTGAAAGCACGAGTCTGACTGATGCAAAAGACGAGCCAATTGTGCTGATCGATGTTCCTCCAATGCTAGCGATGGAGCGCAATGCTCTCAAAATTTTGATCACTCACCCAGAGACCTTAGTCAGTTCGCAACTCCATGAAATTCTTGCTTTTACGAGTCATCCTGAGGTAAAAGAATTGCTTGTCTGGCTGATCAAAATCTACCAAGAGATTGATGAGCAAGAGTATGTACCCATTCTTTCCGGTGAAGTATTCTCAGAAAGATATGGCCGTGAGTTGCAGAGTTTAGTGGCCGAGGCTTTGGATGACTATCAACCAGAGCCTTTAAATGAGAAGGTCATTGCACGTTTGCTGCAAGATTTGAAAGTGCGACTAATGGTAGAACAAAAGCGCCAGCGTCGCAAAGAACTCACGGAACGCCAGAAGCAATGTGATACGCAGGATGAGGTCATTTTTACGATGCAAGAAATTACAAAGATTGACCGTGAACTGCAGGAATTAAAAAAGAATCCCGTATAAAAGCTTGAGCGAGGAGTCCGCATGTCGGTAGTAGTTGCCTTTTTGAACTCGAAAGAATTTTCCCGTCTCCTCATGAAGGGAAAAGACCAGACGTTTCTGACGCCTGAAGAAATCAACGACGCGATCGCCGCGAGTATCGTTGACGTGCAATCCATCAACCTCATCATGGAGAAAATCGAAGAAGCCCGCATTCAAGTGCGCGCTCCCGAGACCGATGAAGAGGAAGTGGAGAAAGCCGCAGTTGAGGCGGTAGAAGACCCGCTCGCTGCTGCTGAAGAAGAAGAGCTTCGCACCTCATCTTCCGATCCCGTGAAACTCTACCTTAAGAAAATGGGCTCCGTGGCTCTTCTCACTCGCGAAGGCGAAGTGAAGATCGCCAAAGAAATCGAAGAGGGCGAAAAAGAGATCGTCACTTCGTGTTTGAAGTCCAAGCACGCTCTGGAAGAGATCATCAAGCTCAAGGGCAAGATCCTTCAGGCGGAAGAGCAAAACGAATTCACTAAAGATCTCGTGCGTGGTCTCGATGACGAATCACCTGAAAAGGAAATCATCGAAACTCGCGAGCGGATTTACAAAGTGGTAGAAAACGTCGAGCAGCTTCTCACGCAGATCGTGAACGAAGACGGCACACTGAAGAAGCTTCAGGGTGACGAGCTTAAGATGATGGAGAAAGTCGCCGACGAACTCGTGGACCTCACCTTCAACCGTAAGATCATCAACAGCTTCACCGAACCGGTGAAGAGTTACTACCTCCAGTTCCGCGACCTCTATGAGCAACAGGAACGTATCTACAAGTTCCTCGAAGTGAACAACGACGAGGAATACAAAGTCATGTACGAGCGTCTCCTAGAGGACGACGTCTACAAGCGCGACATGGCCCGCAAGCTCTATACTACCGACGCGAAGATTGAGCAGATGATCCGGACGCAGGAAGATATCCTTAGAAAACTGCGCCGCTTGGTGATCGACGCAGGTATGGCCTTCGAAGACATCGAAGCGGTTTATAACATCATCGTGAAAGGTGAAGGCAAAGCCGATAAGGCGAAAGCTCAGCTCGTTGAAGCCAACCTTCGTCTCGTGGTTTCAATTTCGAAGAAATACACCAACCGTGGTCTCCAATTCTTGGATCTCATCCAGGAAGGAAACATCGGTTTGATGAAAGCGGTCGATAAGTTCGAATACCGTCGTGGTTATAAGTTTTCAACTTACGCCACCTGGTGGATTCGTCAGGCGATCACTCGTGCCATTGCTGACCAAGGCCGAACTATCCGAATTCCAGTGCACATGATCGAGACGATCAACAAACTGGCCCGCACTTCGCGTCAGCTTGTGCAAGAACTTGGCCGCGAGCCCACACCGGAAGAAATCGCTGACCGGATGGAACTCTCCGTGGATAAAGTGAAGAAAGTTTTCAAAATCTCTAAAGAGCCCATCTCTCTTGAGACACCGATCGGTGAGGAAGAAGATTCGTCTCTCGGGGATTTCATCGAAGATAAGAAGATCATCTCTCCCGCTGACGCTGTCATGTCGATCACGCTTTCAGAGCAGACTCGTTCGGTCCTTTCAACCCTCACTCCAAGAGAAGAGAAAGTCCTCCGTATGCGTTTTGGTATCGGCGAGAAGTCCGATCACACGCTCGAAGAAGTGGGTCAGGATTTCTTCGTAACTCGTGAACGTATCCGTCAGATTGAAGCCAAAGCTCTTCGCAAACTTCGCCACCCAAGCCGCGCGAAGCTTCTCAAGTCTTACCTCGATAACTAATATGAAGGCGCCTATGAAACTTTTTGTAGGCGCCCTTCTTCTCTACTCTAAACTTGCCTTTCCTAATGCTGTGACTGAATTTAAGCGCCACATGACGGAATGGGATTATGAAAGCACGGATCAGATGGGTGAGAAGTGTCTCATCGAACTCTTCGGCGCTGCAAATGGCGGGATCAGAATTGATCTCCTGGCGACTTCGGAGCTGCAGTTCCATCTTATGCCTTCCACCGACTATTCCTCGAGCCAAGATCTCTTTGTGGCGACGACGCCCGCCAATTCTGATTCGGGCAGTGCCAAGACTTACCTGATTGTGCGCCAAAAGCGTACTCTGACGATCGAGCGTGAATTCATCTCACGCAGCGGACGTGTGTACGTTTCAGGCCTGACCTGCTCTATTCAAAACTGAAGCGAGTACTTCTCAAACTGGGCGCGTATGCCTTCTCGATTATTCATCACATGCTGATAACTTTCTCGTTGAGAGAGTGAGGAATCGTGTTTGTAGCTAAAGCTTCCACTGACCAGTGTGTAGATCAAAAAATACCCGCAGACCCAGGGAAGAGTATGGGTTTTGTCTTGCAAGTAAAAGCTCACCGGAATGAGCGTGAAGGGAAACACAAGATAAAGGTGCCAGAAGTTAAAGGGCACTGGAGAGAGGGCCGAAAAGAGGACCAGGCAGAAGAAAGCTGAGGTGACGACATGGTGGAGTTTGGTTTTTTTTTGTGTCTTAAAAAATGTCCAGTTGGCCTTGAGGAGCACAAGAAAACTTAAGAGTGCCATCACCCACTTTACCCCGAACCACACGATCTCCAGTACCGAGGCTTGAGAAAACTGAATCTGGGGCAACTGAAAAGTGGTCGATCCGAAGTAGAGCGAGGCGTAGCGCAGCCAGTAGGTCCAGCCCTTGATCATCTCACCACCGGTGAGCAGATTCCCAAAGAGCCGAGCTGGCCCTTGGTTTTGCACCAGGATCTCAGGGTGATTGAGAACGACGAGAATGGTAGGGATAAAAAAACAAAGTCCGACTAGAACTGAGAGTCCAAGTGCGCTCCAGTGCACCTTCATCTGCTTTCTAAAAAACATCACCATCACAAATACAATCATGATGAGAAATGAGTTATGGATCTGCGCCGAAAGGCCGATGATCACACCATAGAGAAAGGTCCCCCAGAAGTCTTTGCGCTCAAAGTTGCGCTCAACCCCGTAGAGGAAAAAGATGATGAAGGGAAACAAGAAAGCTGGGTTCCACAGGAACACCTCGCTGGAGCGCCAGGGAGAGGCCCAGAACAATGTCAGGAACACGAGGCTAAAGCCTGGCGTAGGACGAAAGAGTTTGATCTTCAAGAGCACCCAAAAACTCAGGATGTGAAGACTTAGAATTCCCAGCAAGGGGGCGATGGGGTGCTGGTAGAGTTTTAAAAATATTCCGACAAAAACGGAGATGAAGGGGCCAAAAACATAGTTGGTGTTCGTGGAGCGAGGGCCGAAAGGAAAGAGCTGGCCTTCAGTGAACCAAAACCCACGCTCGAGGAGCTGGAGGCTATCCACCACGATCTTCTGGTGAGTTAAATAATACAAAGAACAGAGAGTCCCCAGAATAAAAATGCACCAGATTTGTTTTTTGTAATCAAACACCATGTTCAACCTTTTATCATGTTTGATTTTCCTGTATAATATTTCTTTTTGAACGCAGCGCAAGGCAAACCTATTGGAAACCACCGGTCACGACGATATCATGGTCCACATCAACTCTACTTACTCGCAGAGTGTGATGTTTCAGGCGCAAAAACTCTTTGAGCTCGGTCGCGTGACTCTCTCCTTTCTCAAGGGGAATCTGGATAACCATCTGGTCGTCTCTGGCATCGTGGCGGAAAACAACACCACCTACGAAACCAAGTTCACCTGGAAGCGCGCCGACCAGCTCTTCCAAAACCGCTGCTCCTGTCCGCTCTTTTCACAACAAAACTACTGCGTCCACGGCGCCGCTCTCTGGTTGAAGTGGCAGCAATTCTCGCAAGCCGGCGAAGAGCAGAAGATCTCCACCAAATCCGCTCCGCATTTTTTTGGCGAAGGGGTTTCTCCCGTGCGTTTCGGCACGCAACTTAAGCAAGCCTCCTACCTACAAGGAGCCAAAGCCAGCAGCACCTTCGGCGCCCTCTCCTATCAGCTCACCAACCGTAAGGTGGTGAACTATCCGGAGTCTGAAAACTTCTACGGGACTCTCGTAATCGAACTCATCCCCACTGAAATGGATGAGGAGACCAAAGATCTCATCACCACTCACGGAAAATTTCTGGTCCGCTATTCTTGGAAGAACACCACAGGTGAGTTGATCCGCGAAGTCAGCCTCTTTGATTTCTTCACACTCTTTAACTGGCGCGAAGGTCGTGCACTCAATTTCCCGCACGAAGTGATGGAGACCTTTAAGAAAATAAAGCAGATGGATCTGTGGCTCTCGGTCAACGAATGGATGCGTGTGCTCAAGAGCATCTACCACCGCGAAGACATCGAGCTCGTCGTGGACGGACAGACTTGGCGGGAGATCGTTCCTTTGAATCTCAACTGGCGCTTTGGGATTGTTCCCAGCCAGCGAAAAAGTTTTCTCAACCTGCAGCTTGAACTTAGCCTCGAAGATAATCGGCTGGTTGAAATCAGCGAACCCTTAAAAGTTTTTGTCACGGAAGGCGGCTGGGGTGGAAGTTTCCGCTCTAAAAACGATGCCTGCCTCTTCTATAAGAACCTGGTAGAAGATTTTGAGAGGGAAACCTTTTTGCATCGAAAATACCTTCACGGCGCCAGCCAGAAAGTGAAGATGCAGGAGTGGATCGAGCTCCTTATGACCGAGCTAGAGCTTCCCCTCTACGATGCGGAACTTAAAGTCTTCTACAACTTGAGTTGCACCACGCTCAAAAAAGTCATGCTTTCGCTCTTGGACTCCCTTACTGAAAACGCTTTTCGTACCATCTTTGCCCCCACTGAAGAGCGCAAACTTATTTTCCAGCTGCCAAAGAATGCTCTGCTCGAAGCTGTGGGACAGCTCTATCTGCGCCTCAACGTCTTAGGCATCCCTCTTCTCTATAATGATGTGGCCATCCGTAACTGGAAGAGCGCCATCCGCTTTGAGCGCAACCAAGCCAAGCTCGATTGGTTTGAACTGGATCTCTTAGTGTCGGATGAAGACCTCGAGATCATCCGCAACGCCGAGGTCGGCGACAACTACATCCTCACCGATCAAGGGCTCGTGCTCCTCACAGATAAAGAAAAAGACCTGCTGCGCTTCATGAAGCGCTACACGAAGCTTGAAGGTGAAAAAAAATCCACAGGCCCGGGTCTCAAGCGCTTTGGGCTGAAGCTTCACCGCGCGCGTGTGTTTGAACTCTTCGAGCTCAAGCGCCTGGGTATCGATGGGGCGCTGACGGCGGAAGAAGAAAAGTTCTGTGAAAACATCATGAACCTGGACGAGATGCCACAGACGCCGGTGCCAGAGCGCTACAAAGAGATCGCTCGTCCTTACCAGCTCACCGGTTACAACTGGCTGCGCTTTTTGTGGGATCATGGCTTCGGGGCTTGCTTGGCCGATGACATGGGTTTAGGTAAGACACTTCAGACCATCATGTTGCTGCAGAGTCTGATGGATGAGAAAAAAATCAAACGCGCCATCATCATCTGTCCCGTCTCCATTCTCTATAACTGGAAAAATGAGATAGAAAAATTCTCAAGTCTCAAATGGGGCATCTTCTACGGCGAAGAGCGCGAGATCCCTGCTGATGCGCAGATCCTCTTAACGAGCTATGGGCTCATGAAGAAAGAATCCCTGGGTGCCTTTGGCGCCGAGGACTTCGACGTGATCATTTTTGATGAAGTCCAGCACTTAAAAAACATCCGCAGCCTCGGAGCAAATTCGGCTCGAAACC
>JAJTIF010000330.1 GCA_021299675.1 Pseudomonadota bacterium
CATACCAAGAGGGTGACCCAAAGCGATGGCTCCCCCATTTGGATTCACGCGTGGATCATCGGCTCTCACGCCCAGGCCCTTGAGCACCGCGATCGCTTGCGCGGCAAAAGCTTCGTTGAGTTCAATAATGTCCATGTCTTTGATCGTGAGGTTTGCTTTCTTCAAAGCGATCTGACTGGCGGGCACAGGACCAATCCCCATGATCCGCGGCTCCACCCCAGCGACTCCCATGCTCACGATGCGCGCGCGTGGGACGAGGTTATGCTTTTTCAGCCCCTCACCATTGGCCATGAGAATCGCGCAGGCACCGTCGTTAAGGCCTGAAGAGTTTCCAGCCGTGACACTGCCGTCTTTTTTAAACGCAGGCTTGAGTTTAGCAAGCAGCTCAAGAGTCGTGGTAGGTTTGATAAACTCATCGAGTTTAAACTCCTGAGGCTCACCTTTCTTTTGTTGGATCATCAAGGGAGCGATCTCCTGCGCCAAGCGACCTCGCTCCTGGGCATGCTTGGCTTTCATATGAGATTGATACGCAAAGGTATCTTGCTCAAGGCGAGTGATGCCATCGCGGGTGACAAGATTTTCGGCGGTCTCTCCCATGGCCTCCGTGCCGTACATCTCTTTCATCTTGGGATTCACAAATCTCCAACCGAAAGTC
This sequence comes from Pseudomonadota bacterium, assembly GCA_021299675.1. Taxonomy (GTDB): domain Bacteria; phylum Bdellovibrionota; class Bacteriovoracia; order Bacteriovoracales; family Bacteriovoracaceae; genus UBA6144. Next base: position 656 of record JAJTIF010000330.1, read on the forward strand.
GAGTCAAAGAGCTCACTGTCTCCGCCAAAAGCCGTTGTAGGCTTACTCATGACTAAGGGACTACGGGTCATGTGCTCGACGCCACCAGCGATCATGACATCAGCGTCAGCGAGGATGAGGCTCCGAGCAGCACTCATGGCACTCGAATGCCCAGAGGCACACAGACGATTGACCGTCTCACAGGGGACACTTGTAGGAAGCCCAGCGAGCAGTGAAGACATGCGAGCGATGTTGCGGTTATCTTCGCCGGCCTGGTTGGCACAGCCGAAGATCACATCCCCGATGCTGGCGGGATCGAGCTTCGAGTGACGCTTCATGAGTTCACGGATCACATGAGCCGCAAGGTCATCGGCGCGCACCTGGGTGAGTCCACCCTTCAGGCTCCCGATCGGAGAGCGCACGCCATCAACGATATAGGCATCTTTCATACTAATCCTTATTCTCAAAGAGAGATTTTCCAGTTCTGTAGGCCGTGCCACGAAAAACAGCAATGAGGTCGCTCGCCTGGTTGCGAATCTTCACTTCGTAGACTCCTGTGGTTTTTCCCGAATGAACTTCTTCTACAGAAGCCGTGAGTAGATCACCTCGCACGGCTTTTTTTATGAAATTGATTTGTGCATCGAGCGCCAATGTCAAGTTGTCGCGGGAGTTACAAGCGAAGGCAAAGGCACTGTCGGCGAGAGAGAAGAGCACACCTCCGTGTATCACACCAAAGCCGTTGAGCATCTCTTGCTTCACGAACATACTCACGGTGCTGGTCCCTTCCGCGATGGAATTAACTTTCAACTCCATCCATTGACTAAAATGATCTTGCTCCAGCATGCGCTGGACGACTTCCTGAGGATTTTTCATGGGACTATCTTAGCGGTGACACTTGAAGTAATCAAAGGGTTCAAAGCAATCTTGGCACTGATACATCGCTTTGCAGGCAGTTGAGCCAAATTGTGCGAGCATTTTTGTGTTTTTAGACCCACAGCGCACACAATCTACCTGCGGATTTTCAAACATCCCTCGGCCCCCTTCCACTGGCGGAGCGATGCCGTATTCTTTGAGCTTGAGCTTTCCTTCCTCGCTCATCCAATCTGTGGTCCAAGCGGGCGAAAGCAGGGTGAGGACTTTGATACTCCCCAGATCGTTCAGCTCTTTTTTAATATCGGCTTCTATGGTGTTCATGGCCGGACAGCCGGAATAGGTCGGGGTAATGGTGACCTGAATCTCTGAGGCCGTGACAAGAACATCTCTCACAATCCCCAGATCAAGAACAGTCAGTACTGGCACTTCAGGATCGAAAACATTTTCTAAGCGTTTGAAAATGTCTTCGCGGGTTACCATGAAAGACCGGGATAGGTGCGTTGAAGGCTTTGCATCTCAGCCAGGATGAAGCCCAAGTGTTCCGTGTGAATTCCGTCTTTGCCGCCCTGTTGGTAAGGCTCTTCAAGAGGAAGCTTGAGGGTCGCCTCACTGAGTATCGCCTGGACTCTTTGATCCCATGAGAGTTTAAACTGTTTTGGGTCGGAGATGATTTTCTTGGACGCTAAGTCCCCTTCAAAGGCAGAAGCCTTAAACATCTCCCCTGTCCACATCCAGGCCTTATTGACCGCTTTTTGAATTCTCGTATGACTCTCCGTCGTGCCATCGCCTAAGCGGATCATCCACTCACTGCTCCATGTAACGTGATAGCGCACTTCTTTAACCGCTTTTTCAGCGATCGCGCGCAGAGACTCATCACTCGAGGTGAGGTGGTCTTCCATCTGCAAGAGGTGAAAAACGTCATAAAAAAACTGACGTGCTAGAGTCTCAGCGAAGTCACCGTTAGGGAGTTCAAGGAGCAAAAGATTTTTATAGTCTCGCTCGCCTCGAAGCATCGCGAGCTCATCCTCAGTATTCTTCCCATCTAGCTTTGCGGCGTACTGATAGTAAGAGCGGGCCTGACCGATGAGATCCAGCGCGATGTTTGACATCGCAATGTCTTGCTCGAGCACAAAATTATGGCCACACCATTCGCACAGTCTCTGACCAAGAATAAGTTGGTTGTCTGCTAGGTGAAGCGTGTAATCAAGAAGAGTATTCATCACATATGCTCGATATCATCGGGGACATTATAAAAAGTTGGATGCCGGTATGCTTTGTCTTCTGCCGGATCATAGAACTGAGCCGCTTCATCGGGATTCGAAGCATGGATGTTTTTGGATTCAACCACCCAGATGCTCACACCTTCAAGTCGGCGGGTATAGACATCACGAGCATTCTCCATCGCCATACGCGCGTCTGCGGCATGTAAGCTGCCCACGTGCTTATGATCTAATCCCTGACGGGAGCGAATGAACACTTCCCAAAGAGGCCAATCTTTCTGACTCATGCGGATGCTCCTAACTGTGCACGTTTCGCTCTTTTCTCGGCGTAAGCGGCTGCGGCTTCCCGCACCCAAGCGCCTTGATCGTGAGCTTTATTTCTGGCTTCTAGGCGCTGCTTATTACAAGGTCCCTGACCTTTGACGACTTTCCAAAACTCATTCCAATCCACATCCCCGAAGTCATAGCCTTTCTTCTCCTCGTTCCACTTGAGACGAGGGTCAGGAATAGAGAGACCCAGGTGTTGGGCTTGGGGCACCATCATGTCCACGAATTTCTGGCGCAACTCATCGTTGGTGAAACGCTTGATTCTCCATTTCATGGAAAGTTCCGTGTTACCCGACTCGGCATCACGGGGACCAAACATCATCAGCGTGGGCCACCACCAGCGGTTGATCGCATCTTGGGCCATGGCTTTTTGCTCAGCTGATCCCTGACTAAGACTTTGCATAATCTCAAATCCCTGGCGCTGGTGAAAACTTTCTTCCTTACACACTCGCACCATGGCGCGAGCATAAGGCCCGTAACTGGTGCGACAAAGAGGAACTTGGTTGAGGATGGCAGCCCCATCGACAAGCCATCCGATGGTGCCCATGTCAGCCCACGAGAGAGTGGGATAATTAAAAATGCTTGAATACTTAGCTTTCCCTGAGAGCAGGTCATCGATCGCCTGAGCGCGCGGCATGCCTAAGGTTTCCATGGCAGAGTAAAGATAGAGTCCGTGCCCGGCTTCATCTTGCACCTTCGCCAGGAGCGTGGCTTTGCGACGAAGAGTCGGCGCACGAGTGATCCAGTTCGCCTCGGGCAGCATGCCCACGACTTCGGAGTGCGCGTGCTGGGAGATCTGACGGATGAGTGTTTTTCGGTAAGCTTCAGGCATCCAGTCTTTGGGTTCGATGCGAACATCGTCTTGAATTTTCTTTTCAAAAATCTCTTCATTGGTCATAAAAATCTCACTTGATATCGAAATTTATTTTCACCCGATCACTCTTCGGATGAGACTGACAGGCGAGCACGAAGCCCTTTTTGACTTCGTCTTCATCTAGAGAATAGTTTACATCCATTGTCACTTCGCCCTCTTCGATTTTAGCTCGACAAGTAGCGCAGACCCCACCTTTACAGGCGTAGGGCAGATCGGCACCGTTTTTGAGTGCGGCGTCCAGGATATTCTCCCCGTCAAACGGGAGCTTAAAGACAGTTTCTACCCCATCGAGCTTGAGGGTAATTTGTGAGCTTTTACCCACTTTATCCGTAGCGAGGACTCGGTCCGCTTTTTTCTGAGCGGCTTGAGAAAAAAAGAGCTCAAAGTGGACCTGCTCTGTCTTGAGCCCAGCTTGAATAAAAGTTTCCTTCGCCGTGAGAATCATCTCCTCGGGTCCGCACAGAAAGACCTCGTCGATCGTATCAACAGGGATAATTTTTTTTATAAAATATCTGATCTTATCCTGATCAATCCGACCGGCCATGAATTCCGCTTCGGCGCGCTCACGACTCAAAACATGATAAAGACTCAAACGGGTAAGGTTTTTATTCTTTAAATTTTCGAGCTCTTGCTTAAAGATAATTTGCCCACGATTTCTATTCCCGTAGATCACAGTCACTCGACTCTCAGGCTCAGTCGCCAGAACAGTTTTTAGGATGGAGAGCATGGGAGTGATGCCAGAGCCCGCAGCAATGAGGACATAATGCTTGGGTTTAGAAGCGACATTCTTTAAACCGAATTTTCCCTCAGGCTTTGACACCTCGAGGGTATCTCCTGCTTTCAATTGCTCATTTGCAAAAGTCGAAAACAGTCCGCCTTCAAGCCTTTTTATTGCTACCCGCCATTCACCATCAAGAGGCGAAGAGCAGAGAGAATAAGAACGACGAACACTCTGACCTTCAATCTCTCTTTTTAAGGTTAAGTACTGTCCCGCTTTGAAACTGAATTCTTTTTTTAAATCATCGGGGACATGAAAGGCTACAGACACGCAGTCGGGTGTTTCCCTACGGAGATCGCTAATTCGAAGACTCTTAAACATAGCCATACTATACCTGCCCCTGTGTCATATGTCTCAATGAAGCAGAGCGCCATCTCTGAATCTCTGAGAACATTCAGGTTATGGCTAATTAGCTGGACTCAAAATCAAGTTCATCAACTGCTTTGGGTCAATGTTTCTGCGCTTTGGATAGTTTAACTCTAATTCGTCTAAAAGCTTTTTTTGGATTAGGAGTAGGCGCTGCATATTTTCGGAATAGATTAATTCTCCTGATTCAATTTCTTCTGGGCGAGGAAGAGATATTTGAACGACTCGGCTCCCCGCACTTCTCAGACCTGACATTTCAAGCACAAGAACATTTTCCTGGTTTTTAGTTATCTCTTTAATATGAAGATTAGTCTTCAAGAACGACTGGAGGGCCTGAATGTCTTTCTTCTTGTAGGCTATTTCGTAGTCATAATCGATTTGTGGATTCGTCGTTTTATTGAGGCTAACAACATAATGCAGATAGTTCTTCATCAGAAGGCTATTGGATCTCATAGCACAGATCATATCCGCTCCGGTACTACCAGAGAGGTAGCTGGTGAGGCCAGAACAGTTCGAATCTGACAAAAGATCATGGTGGAGGTTTTCATATAGCGCAGAAATCAGCGGCTCACCCGCGAGAAGCGCCTCTTGGGCGATAGCACTATGAGTAATGGCCAAAGCATTCTGCAGATAGAAAGCGCCTCTCGTACGAAAAAGATTAACGTTAGAAGCCTCCAAGAACTCATCCACAATAGCAGATAGGTCTTTGCTCCAAAAAGATTTTTGAATCTCAAAATAAGGGTACATTACAAGTAGGTTTGAGACATAACGCTCAAGATTCTTAACAGAAATCATTTCGTCTAACAGGAATCGGTGTCCCACAGAACCGTTAATTATTCTGGGATTCACAAGGATGCTTCTTTTGTTTTCTAGGTACTCTATCCCCCTCACTGGTATGTGTAGCGGAATTGAAGAAAATTTATGCGGTTCAATAAAAGTTCTTAGGAAAGTTAAAAGCGGACCATAGGTGTTATTTTTAAATGCGAGAAGATCCTCGTCTTGTCCGGAAGCAAAGATCGCGAGCAGCGGGTTTTCTTTTTTATTAAAATTCGCACCAAAAGAATTATTAAAAGCCCTAGCGCAATCATTGAAATGATCCGGTGAACTGTCAGATAAAAAACGCCGGATGCCGTCCAAGCCTACGACTCGTTCGCGCAGTTTTTGCTTGATCAAATCAATCTGGCCGATCGAGTAGTATGAGTCTGCGTTAAAATCATAATCACGCCAAATCGATGAAAGGCGATAGCTAATCATCGCTTCACAAGATCGGATATCACGGTGCAAATTCTCCTTGAGCATCTCTAGTTGAATCAAATTAAGGCTTCTTAATTCGGCCAGCGCTGCCATTTCTTTTTCATGATAGCGATCGATCATAATGGCGAGATCTTTGATCATCTCCATCGTCTTCATCTGAGCTTCAAGCATCAATTTTTGATTCTGCAAAACGACATCGAGTTTCTGATTAATCTCTGAAAGCTGAGCGCCGGTTTGATCTCCACCGAGCATAGATGAGCCACCGAGAAGTCCAAGCGCTGCGCTTGCCCCTCCAGTGGAGTAAGCCGAAAGCACAGACTTTCCAAGGGAAATTGCGGATAACACTTTCTGACCGGTCGCGAGAGCCTTTTGCACGTTCTGGGGAAGGCGGACGCCCAAGAGTTCAGTCATCCGAAGGCTCACACTTACGATGTTATTTAAGCTCTCTGCAGACTGATGAAGTAACTCAAAACTTTGGTTAAGGTTTTTTGAGACCTCTCGGGCCTTAAGACGATAGTCATCGCTGAGCTCATCTGGCTCGACGCGTTTTCCACCACGGATTTCACCGTTCACGAAGTCCAGAAGACGTCGACTATGAACACCGCTGCTTCCCGGAGCACTACGAGACCCAAGGCGTGCTAAATCTCTGAGACCCGCGTTCGCGTTTCCCATTTTCTCACTAAACTCACGTGCATTATGTCCTAAAATCGTCACTTGGTGACTGATTGATCCGGCAAGAATGGTGAACTCTTTATAGCGATCCTTAAGCTCGTTGACCCCCAATTGGATCTCGCGCGCCGTCTGAACGACTTCTTTGAACGTTTTATTTTCCTTAACGGAGTCATACAGAGCAGCCGTCAATACACCCATGGAAGCGAGAACAATTTTATCTTCTCGACTAAGATTAGATTCACCCAGGCTTCGAGATAGAAGTTCAACTTTCTCTATTGCTTTCTGGATGCTCTCTTTGGCTTTTTCGATGTTACCGGCTTGAATTTCCCTCTCAATCTGACTCGCCAGCAGAGGTTGGTTTGTGGATATATCGTTAGCGATGTGAGGCAATAATTCTCTCAGGATTTTTGCGGCTTGCTGATCATAGGTCTGTATGATTTTATCCAAACTTTTATCACGTAAATAATTAAATGTATTTTGGGCTAACTCATGAGAGAAGCCGACCGGAGATTGATTGGAGTGAGTGATCGAAGCTTTCATGAAACTATGATTATTCTGATAGCTTTGCCCCTGAAACGAAAGAATAGCCTTCACTTCATTATTCGATCTCTTCGTCAGCTTGATGATTTCAGACAGCTCATCGTAACTTAACTCTTTGACTAGCTCTTCTAGCCCATAAGCAGGTCCATGCCCCAGTGACTGTGATAAGAACCTTGCGAAGGATAAATGAGGCCTTTCACGACTAAGGATTCTGAGAATCTGCTCCTCATTAGCAAGAGCTTGCTGATCCACCATCGCTTCATTTTTCGAAGTTTCCGCGACCAAAGAATTCGTTGACTCGTTTGAGCATCCAAAAGCAACGACAACTAGAAAGAAAGTGAGTCTAAAACTCATTCATTATATCCTCGGGTATTGGTCCAACTCCCGCGAATAATCTCCTCAACGCCATGCTCGACATGTTTATAGGAAGAAGTCATGACTTCTCCATCATTTCCATTGATACCATCCATTCCTGCATCACCTAGGGGACCCTCTCCACCAGGCTGGCCTGCCACAACGGTATAACGATCCCCGCTTCCTGTTTCGATGTAGGAGTCAGCGGCACCGCCAAATCCACCGAGCCCCGGAAGACTCGCCTTTGTTCCAGCTGACCCTTTCCCTGGAGCGTAGTTAAAAATGATTTCAAAGTCTGACTTATTTTCAAGGCTAATCATCGCATAGCCTGAGTCACCCCCCATGTATCCATTGCGGCCATTGACCGCAGGGTGACCCTTAGGGCCCACTCCCCCATCACAGCTTATGCGACAATTGCCCGCTTGCCCACGCTCCGCACGACGCTCAGGACGCTGAGGAATAAAGGTTTGTTTTCCTCCATTCGTCCCTCTTAGATTTATCCGGAGTGTGCCGATAGAATCAATCGCCTTGATCTTGATGAGCCCTCCGCTTCTTCCGTCCATTTGATCGGGGGTCTCTTGAGTTTGTCTGTAGGTAAAGGTGCTGATCTCTCCTGCATCAGAAACAAGGGTCTTAATTCGAAGATCAATGCTTTGACCTTCCGTTACAAGTTCGCCTTTGTTCATGATCACGAGCGTATCCATGTCTACTGCCGCCAACTCATTGATGTTCATCACACGATCAACCACAAAACTTTTAAGCATATTATGAGAAAATCTATGAATCGTAGACTTGGTAGAATTAAGTACAGAGCAATCAAAGCGAAGGTTATTTTTGTCTGAAGGGTTTAATTTTAGGTTAAGAACAGCCGTTGTTCCTGAGGCATCAAATGAGCCTGAGGTGCTATCTAAAAGAGTCCCTGAAAGCTCTTTAAAGCATATGACACTTCCGCCTTTGAGTGTACCGTTAACCGCATTGATCCGTAGATTGGTTTCGTTGATTCTTTCTGAAAATTCGTGGATATTATTAAGTCTTTCGTCCAGACTCACAGGGCGCCCAAGATCCATGACAATGAACTGAGAAGCCTCCTGGCCACTGTCTTGTGTAAGAGGATTTAAATTAGATTGTGGAGCGCTCTTGTCACTCGGGCTACAAGCGGTCATGAGAAGACACAACGATGGGATCAAAAACTCTGTTTTCATAATAAATCCTTTGATTTGGCTTAGAATAGCACATCCAGGAGCTCAATTTCGATGCTATGTAATAGTTACATTGGGGGTTTTTCAGTTTTGAAACGGCCAAAGGGGCTTCCCTAGATCTGGATAATCAAATTACAATAGCTTAGTTTTTTAATCCTCAGAGGCATTCCTATGACAAAATTTGAAGTTCAAAAAGCACTTAAGACTAATGCCCCAATCTGCGACTGGGCCGGGATTCGCTACTACCACGAGACCACCTCTTTTAGGTCAGCAAGGAACGCGCAGTTAGCCAAAAATGCCACCAGCTCTCAGCG
>JAJTIF010000335.1 GCA_021299675.1 Pseudomonadota bacterium
CAGACCGTCTCGTAGAGCACGCGTCTAAAGCCTTGTTGCAAATGGGCGACCAGCACTTTGAAGACCTCTCCGGTGAGACAAAAAAATGGAGGGATCACCAAGCCGGATCGGGCCATGACAGATTGCTTTTGAAATTTCCCACCCACTTCTGTCTCACTGAGGTTTTCACTAAAGAGCTTCAGGTGTCGGCTGTTGAGCTTCATGGATGGCCTCGAGTGATTGAGTGAGCAAGAGTGCTGAGCTTTTGGACTCCATCGATGGTTCGGATGTCTGGATAGACCCGTAGCAGTTGCGTGGTATCCAAGGTTTGATCCAGACCCACGAGCTCAAGCTTGGTCGCCAAGGATCTGAGGCGAAAAAATTTTAAGAGTGGGATCAAAAGGCCCGCAGGGATGCGGCGTTTTTGTTTAAAGGGACCAAAGAGCGCGTAAATTTCTTTAAGGCTGACTGTCGTGACGTAAGCCACATTAAGCACCTGGGATTGGTTGAGTGCCACAGACTGAAGAATGATTTTGACGTAGTCTTCGACCAAAATGAAACTAAAGCGCTGCTCTCCGCTTCCGAGCATGACCCCTTTTGAAAACTGCGCATAGAGTTTGGGAAGGGTTTCTTTTTCCCGCGGGTCAAAGAGGAAGCGCGGGCGGAAGATGAAATAGGGAATCTGAGCTTGCTGACAAAATCTCTTCACGCTCTCTTCTGCCTCCACTCGTGTGTGCGCGAGATTTGTCTGGGGAGCCGTGGGAGCAGATTCAGGTACCTGCTGGAAGGGGCCCTGTCCGTAAACAGACATAGAAGAGCCGAGGAAAATTTTTTTGATCTTTCCTTCTCCGGCCTTAAGCAGTTTTTCTAGTCCCTGCACATTGGTAAGCCTTAAGCTCTCAAGGTCTCGTGCTGTGTGCTGATGAGCGAAGTGGAAGAGATAAGAGTTTTGCGAAAAAAGTGTGGGGGGAATGGTTTGGGTCAAGTCTCCCAAAACGTAGTCGACGCCAGGGTGTGGCTGATTCGGAAGTCGGCGCACCAGGGCCTTGATGGTTGATTGCGGAAAATGATTGACCAGGGCCTCTAGCAGTGAGCTGCCGACCAGACCATTGGCCCCCGTGATGACGAGATGAAGCGAGCTCTCTACCATAGCAAAGGGATTATCCTTTTACGGTTGCGAGCGTATTCCGGGTAGCCTTTGATTTGGAAGAGGGCTTTCTCCTCCACCAAAATGCGATAGACCACCGCCGGCACGTGAATGAGCGCCCAAAATCCTAGCGTCCACGTATTGAAAAAAAACAAACTAAAACCCAGATGCGACAGGATCATGCCCGTGTAGGCCGGGTGCCGTACGAAGCGGTAGGGACCTTGGCTGATGATTTTATGTTCTGATTGAACTCTCACCCTGTGGGAGTAGAACTGCCCCAACTGACGGATCGCCACCAATCGAAAAACGATCGCCACCATAAAGAGTGAAAGGCCTGCGTAATGCAAAGGATGGAGCTCTAAAAAATGAGGAGCAAAGTAGAGTCCCGAGAGTACCACCAGCGCCCGAGAGAAGGCGTAGAGTTCCAGGGAGAATGAATCGATCTGAGTTTTTTCTTGTCCAATCTCTTTGGTGGCCACTTTGGATTCCAAAACGATCCACAAAAGGTAGAGACCCACAAACACCAGCGTGGGAATGAAGAGCGAGCTACCTTGAAGCTCTTGGGCGCGCCGGTAAGTCAGTCCGGAGATGGATCCTAAAAAGAGCACTGAAAGTAGGATGGGCAAAAGGCCTTGAAAATGTCGCATGAACTTCTCCTACCAAATAAAAGGAATCATCTTGAAGCGTGTCTGCTTGGCGTACTCTTTGTATCTATTATCCTGCATGAGGAGTTTTTCTTCTAGCTGAATTCTCAGCACCACCACACCCAGCCAGAGGACGAGAAAGAGCAGAGAAAAGCGGTTGAGGAAAATGAGAGTGACACCGGCGTGAATGAAAAATGTCCCACTGTAGGCGCCATGGCGAATAACCGAGTACATCCCGCGGTCATGCAAGTGGGCTCCGATCTCGCGGATGCGATGGCCATAGTGGGGACCGAGGTCTTTGATGCTCTTGCCGCGGATGAAAAAGCCCAGCAGCATGAGACAAAAGCCACAGCTTGCGAACCAAAGATAATTCTCTGGCCGGATGAGCTGATTGGCGAGACCCAGGCATGAGGCCAGAAGCGAGATCTTAATCACCGCCGCCAGCTCCATGGTATTTCGATCATAGTCCAGGCTCGCACTCTTGTTCATTTCATTGACCGAAATCTTTGATTCAAAGCTCATGTAAAGAACATAGCTGATCACGGTCAGGAGCTGGAGCACTAAAAAACTCACGGGCCGGGGAATCAGGAACTGTTTAAGACTGATGCCCCCTAAAAACAGGAGCCCAAAGAGAGTGAAGAGCAGCGGGGAGAGTTTGATCAGTTTATCTTTCATGGCACTTCCGCATAGGAGTTTTTATAAATTTTGATGAGACTGGGGATCTTGTAGCTTGAGAGATTCTGGCGCAGCTTATCGGTGATGTCTTTTTTGGTCAGCAGGAAATCCTTCGTCACAAAGAGGGAGAGTGCGAGTTTTTCCCGCTCACGATCCACACTCACAAAGGCCCGTGCCATCTTCACGCCAAAAATGGATTTACACAGATCTTCCACTTCTTTGAGGTCCACCATGTTGCCCAGGACTTTAGTGAAATTAAGCCTGCGCCCCAGAAACACGATGTGGTTGTGCTCATCGAAGTAAGCGAGGTCTCCAGTGCGCAGCCATCCAGCCCGAAAAAGTTGATCTCGGTAGGGGCCATCCCCGATGTACTCCGTGATGACTCCTTGGCCCCGTAAACAGATCTCGCCTGCCTTGCCCCGAGGAACCTCAAAGCCTTTGCTGTCCAGGATCTTAAGCTCGACACCTGAGCGCATGAGCACCCCGAGAGTTCCGGGGAGGGGATCACGAGGATGGTTGGTGAGAATGGGGAGTGTTTCCGTGAGCCCGTAGCCTTGCGTGACCTTGAGATTGAATCTCTCCAAGACCTGCGCGAAGAGCTGCTCGCTCAAGTAGCTGCCACCCGCCACGATCGTGAGATGAGAGAGATCACATTTCTCTTTGAGCTTGATGGCCTCGAGAAGCATCTTCTCAAGAATCACCGGCACTACATTCAGGTGCTTAATTTGGTAGCGCTCGATCAACTGCAAGAGCGAGCTGAGTTTTTTATCTGAGACAAAAAGCTGGGAGCCTTCAAAGAGTGGAAAGAGCAGGTTCGTCACCAGGCCAAAGACCGGATAGGACGGAAGCGTAAGAAGCAGGCGATGCCCTGGCTTAAACTCAAAGATGCGCGCACAGCTCTCGATCGCTTCCAGGTAATCACTATAGGTGTGTTCGACGCCCAGGGGAGTCGCGAAGCCTTTGAAGGTGATGTGGCAGGTGATGACTTGATCAAGCGCAGGTGTATTGAGCTTTTCAGGTTTCTTTGATGGGGTGAGAGTACTGTGAAGAAAGAAGAGCTCGTGGGAGAGTTCCTGCTCTCCACTTTTAAGTGTGAGGAGCGCTTGCACATTTTTCTGGGCCAAAAAAACATCTTGGTGGCGCGCCAGGAAGCTATAGTCACAAAGCACAGCTTTAAAGCTCACGAGCTTGGCGATGTTTGTGAGCTCAAAGGAGGTGAGGTGGGGAGCGACAGGGAGCATGATGGCACCCAGTGAGGCCACAGCGAGCAGACTCACAAAGAGATCTTTTTCACTCTCAAATGCGACTAAAACATAATCGTGTTTTTTGATCCCTTGCTTTTTAAGGAAGGTGACCAGTTGGCGGGCCTCGAGCTCAAGATCAGTGTAGGTGATCTCTTTGTCTTGATCGACGTAGTGGAAGGCGACCCGCTCGCCGTGGCGGCGCAGGGCCTGGAAGAGGCAGCTCTTCATTTCTCACCTCGCTGCAATTGATAGTAGTCGGGACTCACCACTTGAGCCTTGATCTTGCCTTGCCCAAAGACGCGCTCCTCCACCATGAAGTCAACGATCACATCAGCCACCAAGAAGTCTTCGGTCTCGGTGAGTTTAAAGCTTTGTAGTTTGAGACAGAAA
>JAJTIF010000158.1 GCA_021299675.1 Pseudomonadota bacterium
ACAAAAGAGCACCATGAACACCAAGTAGCTGGAAAACTTCACGCGCTCCGCGAACGCACCGGAGACCAGTGCTGGTGTGATGATGGCAAACTTCAATTGGAAAAGAGAAAAAAGCGCGAAGGGAATGGTGGGAGAAAAATCTGGATGGGTCTGCAGTCCCACGCCTTGATACATGAAATAGGTCAGAGGGTTTCCGACGATGCCACCGAGCGACTCTCCGAAACACAAAGAGAATCCTACCGCGATCCACGTCACTGTGATCACACCGAGAGCTACCAAGGACTGGAGCATAGTGGAGATGATATTTTTTTTATTCACCATCCCGCCGTAAAAGTATGAGAGTCCCGGTGTCATCAAAAGCACCAGACCACTGGCCGTGAGCATCCACGCCGTGTCCCCGGGATTGAGGGCCTCGCCTATTTTTTGCTGGGCGGTTTCGGGGATAAAGGTAGCCAAGAGACCGGCCGCAAAAATTAAACCAAGGTGGACTAAGTATTTTAATTTCATGGTTTTTTCTCCTATACATTCAGTATAAGGAGCTTCAAAAGATTTTCACTATCAAAGTTTTGTCCTTGATTGTTTGATATGCCAAACATATAGTTTCGACCATCAAACTGGAGCCCCTGCATGCTATTAAGCCTCATCTTTTCCCTCTCTACTTTTGCCCTTGATCAGAAACTTGCAGACTATATTAAAGAGTTCGAGATGACGAATATGGAGGCACCTGCTCCCAAGCGTGAGGCACTCTTTGTGTTAGGCCAAAACCTCTTTTTTGATCCAGCCCTTTCTGGGAAAGGGAACATCAACTGTGCCATGTGCCACATGCCACCGATGGGCACAGGTGATGGCATGCCCCTCTCCTTAGGTGAAGGCTTCATGGGCGGTGGAATGAACCGTCGTCAAAACACGGCAGCGATTCTTTTGCGTAACTCTCCCCCGCTCTACAATCTTGGTGTCTCGGGTATCCCTCATCTCTTCTGGGATGGTCGTGTTTCACAAGACGACAAAGGCTGGCTCACACCGGAGAGCGCACTCAATGGCGCTGATCCCGAGTACAAAGACATCGCTTCCACACTCGACTCTCTTCTCTCCGTGCAGGCCCTCTTCCCCATCGCCGATCCCGCCGAGATGCTGGGCCAGGGCTCACTTTTAAATCGCAAGGCTGCTTGGGATAATGCCCTCGCTCGTATCCTCCAAGGAGCTCGCGCTCAGGAGTATCAGGCCATGTTCGAGAAAGCTTATGGCGCAAGAGTCTACAACATCGCTCACATCACCAATGCCATTGCTGAATTTCAGCGCCACGCTTTTCACTCCGCAGAATCTCCTTGGGATCACTATCTGCAAGGCGAACTCTCTGCGATGAATGAAGAGATGAAGAAAGGGGCGCTGGTGTTTATGGAAAAAGGTCAGTGCGCCAACTGCCACAACGGCATGCACCTCTCAGCCATGGACTTCGACTCCGTCGGCACACCTCATCTGGGCATCGCTGGTCGCGATGACCTGGGTCGCATGAATGTCACCGGTGACCCAGAAGATAAAGACATGTTCCGCGTCTCTCCTCTGCGCAACATCGCCCTCACCGCTCCCTACATGCACAACGGGGTTTTTGCTACGCTGTGGGAAGTGATCGATTTCTACAACCGCCCTGAGGAAATTCTCATGAGTCTGGTGTGGTCGCGGACACTGAACCACTACAATCAACCTTTAATGATTGATCAAGATCCACTCCGCCAAGCGGAGCGTCTGGCGGCGATCGCAGCCGACATGCCTAGAAACCCTGGCCTCACTCAAAAGGAGCAGGAAGAGTTATGGTGCTTTATGGTCAAAGGACTCACAGACGTACGACTTCAGTCGCGAATCCAGAGACTTTTGGAGCAAAATCCGCGCTGCGTTCTTTAAAGCAATTTTAACAAAATAATTTGTTTTTCAAGCCTGGAATGGGGGTAAAATACTCTCATGAGCACAGACACCGACATCACATTTAAAATGCTGCTCGTCGACGACGAACAGGATCTCGCCACTGCTTTCTCGGACTATCTCACACACCGTGGAGTCATCAACGATGTGTGCTTTAATCCGCTTGAAGCCTTAGAGAAAATTAATACAGAAAACTATCTCATGATCTTGAGTGACATTAGCATGCCCCATATGAAGGGGCTTGAGCTCTTAAAAGAAGTGCGCAAACTCGGTAACGATGTGCCCTTCGTGTTTCTCACAGGATTTAGTGACGAAGCCAAAGTCAAAGAGGCCCTGCGCATGGGGGCGACTGATTTTTTGGATAAGCCCTGCAACCTGAATACGATGTATGATGTGGTCTGCCGCGTGATGGAGATTGGTCGACGCCAAGAGAGGATTAAGAACTCTGGCTCCGCAGAACAGGCCAGTAAAGATCTCTCGATGATTCAAAAGCTTCGCTTAAAGGGGCTCTCCTAAGAGCCCCTTCCGCTTTTAGCATTTTATATGGCTAGCATCCACGCGATCAAATACGTGTCCTGATCTTTCTCTTTCGCTCCTGAGCGCGAGTAATGCAGTGCCTCTGTCGCCTGATCATGGCGCGCCTCGAAGCGCACTTCATTACGCTGTCTGAGTGAATGAGCGAGCGTAAGCGTGTGAGAGGTTATGTCGACGGGCTTTCCACCAGACAGGCGATAGGTGCTCGCTGCGGAATCTGTGGATTCTCCAAACCACTCACTCCTCAGGGCCACGCGCCATTTCTCGGTGGCTTTCCAGTTCACATAGCCTGCTAGAGAGCGCCACTCTTGGTCCTTACCATTACCCCCGGCATTCAAATCGCGACCCTGTAAGAGATCCAGAGCGCATGAGAGATTCGAATTGTAGTTGTACTGAGCGTTGAATTCGTGGATCGTGCGCGCATCCCCTTCGGTGTTGGTCTGTTCAGGGCCGTGCAGTAAGTTATAAATGAGAGCGAGTTTTTCATTGGCCCAGCCTAACTGTGCCCCGTAACTTTTATCTCTATTATTATCCCGACGGGCATCGGTGCGGTCGTAAGCGAATGCACCCCAGCGGAATCCATTTTGATAGGACCCGCGCAGGGCCACTCCCTCATGCCAGAAGGGGCCACCGTACCCAAAGGTATAGGAGCGAGAGTAATTCCAGTTATCGATAGATTTGGGGAGTTCAAAACCCACGTGGGTGTACATTTTCCCGACGCTCAGGGTGTGCTCTCCATCGAAGTCATGAGTGATGAACGCCTGACCCACGTTCCTTCCAACGACATCGCCAGGAGCATTCTGTTCTGCGAACTCACCGAAGTCGAGCTCCATCACAAAACTCGTGCGATCCACCGCTGCCGAGAAACTGATCTCCGCCAGGTTCAGTGCGAAGTCGTCGTGCTGGTTATCGTAGTAGCGAAGGGTGGTCGTATCATCTGAGGGATCGGCGGTAGAAGCGGAGTTGCCTCCGCGGTTCGAAGACTGGGCGTAGTAGAAATCAAAGATCGCACCCACCTTAAACGCCGAGAGCTTGTTGGCGGCGACCGTGGAGGCTATGGCACTCTCAAGCAGAGAGCGCTCGGCTTCGAGTAGATCAATCCGGTCTCTCAGCTCAGAGATCACAGACTCCTGTCTTACCTTAGCTTGGAGCGCAGACGAAAGTGCTCCCCGTTCCTGGCACATCTTGATCTTCAGTAGCGTGA
>JAJTIF010000096.1 GCA_021299675.1 Pseudomonadota bacterium
CTTGTTCTCTGGGTTTTGAAAACAGGTAGCTATTTTCTGCGCCTGGTAGCCATCGATCAGCATTTTTAAACTTCTCTCATCCACATAGGGCATGTCACAGGCCACCACGAGCCAGTGAGAATGGGGATAGCGTGCAAAAGCTTCGAGGATGCCACTGCCGGGGCCTGTGAGTTTCGTGTCGATGATCTGCGGGTAACGCTGGAGATGACTCTCAAAGCTTTGATCGGCACGCACGGAGTAGTAAACCTCATCGCACTGATCACTGAGAAGATCGGCGAGAAATTCCGCGTGAGGCTTTCCGAAGTGGCTCATGGCGGATTTATCTTGTTGCATGCGAGAGGATTTGCCAGCACAGAGCACGAGGCCTCGAAGCTTGAAGTCGCTTTTGCCACCGGTTTTCTTCACAAGACTCACGGGACCGATGGTCATGTGGGGAGTCAGGGCTTTGAGCATATCGTAGACGGTCAGCAGTGCGACTTGGACACCCGTGAGAGCTTCCATCTCCACACCCGTTTTGCCAGTGGTGTGAACTTCGCAGGTGATTTTTAGTTGATGAGTAGTGGAGAGAAATTCGTGAGTGAAGCGGCACTTCTCAATCATCAAGGGGTGACAAAAAGGAATCAGCTCACTGGTTTTTTTGACCGCCATGGTTCCAGCGATGATAGCTGTTTGCACCACGGGGCCTTTTTTGACTTGAAGCTCGCCGGCTTGGATGTGCTGAAAAACTTCCACGGGCAGTGTGATAAACCCCTCGGAGATCGCCACTCGCTTGGAGATCGATTTCTCAGAGATATCCACCATCGCCGGGTTATTGAGTTCATCGACGTGAGTCAGCTTCATCTATCCTCCAATCATATGCATCACCCGCTCCACACTGGGGAGGCGAGTGATGGGCTTTTCGTCTTTAATGATATTTAAAATCTGAGAGATCTCTTCCAGATCTTTTCCTCTGAGACTCACTCCCTGATCCTTGAAGAGGCAGGGATAAACTTTTCCTGTGGCATCGACGCGCAGGCGTGAGCAGCCAGAGCAAAACTCATCGGTCTCGGAGGCGATGAATCCGATCCGCGCCGAACCCACTTTGAAATTCGTCGAGGTGGAGTCTTGTTCGCTTTTCAGAAGAGTCAGCGTGTGTTGGGAGAGGATGATCTCTTTCATCTCCTGCTGGGAGAAAAAATACTGATGGGCACTCTCGCGTGCCATGACTCCAATTTTCATCAGCTCTAAAAAGCGCACCGGGATCTGGTGGGTGCTTGAGAACTTAACGAAGTCGAGGAGCTCAGTGTGGTTGAGGCCACGCATGACGACACAATTAATTTTTACCTCAAAGCCTAGCTCTTGCGCCCGAAAGATCGCTTCTAGTACTGTTTCTAATTCATCCAGACCACTCAAGCGTTTGAACATGTCTCGTTGAAGAGAATCGAGCGAGATATTTATTTTTCTAATTTTTGTTTTTTTCAGATCGATCAAGAGCTGGGAGAGATGAACGGCGTTGGTGGTGAGGGAGAGAGACTTTAAGGGGAGTAAACTCAGGGCTTGGGCGATCTCAAGAAAGTCTGGTCGTAAGAGTGGCTCCCCACCCGTGAGCCGGACCTCTTCGATCCCAAAACTCAGAAGCTTACTCACGAGATCTTCCACTTCCTTCACGCTCAACCACTGATCTTTTTTCATAAAGACTGGTTTCTCAGGCATGCAGTAAGGACAGCGCATGTTACAGGCGTCAATCAGAGAGAGGCGGAGTTTTTTTAGCCGGCGGCCGTGTTGATCGATCAGGGTCATTAAAATACTTTGGCCCAAAAACGATAAGTCTGGAAACTCTCGGCCTTAAAAACATTCACCTTCTGCAAATTGTCGAGGATGAGCATCCCGTGAGTGCCGGTGAGTGAATGAAAATCACCCGAAGTGTTGATTTTTACAGGCTGCGCCCAGAGTTGGTTTTGACGCATCTCGATTCGAGCTGGGACGAAATGAACCATAGCAGCCTGCACCTCATGGTCACAGGCCAGTTGAACCAAGAGCTGATCATCCGATTGAAAGCTGCGCTGGTGTAAACTCGGGATCACATAATCTCTCAGAGTGACGTGGGTGGAGACGGGATTTCCTGGAAGACCGAAGACTTGCTGTGAGCCTCGCAGTCCAAACCATAAAGGTTTTCCTGGCCGCTGATTCACGCGATGAAAAATTTCTTGGACTCCGAGCGCTTGCAGTACCTCAGGAAGAAAATCTTTTTTCCCTTTTGAGACGCCTCCAGAAAAGATGAGTACATCGAAGCGCTCGAGGAGCTGTCGGATCTCTCGAGTCATGTGCTCTTGGTGATCAAGCAGATGAAAAGATTCGATGTCACTGAAATGGTGCGCGCGCAGAAGGGCTTCGAGTGCAAAGACATTGGAGCGATAAATTTCGTGGTCTCGCACGGGTTGACCGGGCTCGACGAGTTCATCGCCGGTGGAGATCAAAGCGATCCGAGGTTTATTGAGCACGTCGACCTGACTGAGACCGTTAGAGGCCAGCAGCGCTAGTTCACTGGCACCGATTAAAGTGCGAGCCTTGAGCAGCAGTTGACCTTGAGGATAATCGCTGCCTTTGTTGTGGATAAACTGTTTGTTTTTAACTTCAGCTTTCAGGTGGGCCACACGATCAGCATCGATTTCTAGGTCTTCATAGGGCACGACCGTGTCCGCACCCAGGGGGAGCAAAGCGCCGGTGGCGACTTCGATGCAACACCCTTCTTGAAGATGAAGGGCGGGAGTGCCGGCACCTTGAAAAGATTGGATTTTAAATGAGCGCTGTCCGGCTTGGATCTCAGAGTACTTCAGCGCCACGCCGTCCATCATGATCCGGTCAAAAGGAGGCTGGCACCTTTTCGCCTGAAGATCGTGTGCGAGAGTAAAAAAAAGAGCTGAAGCGAGATCTTTCTTAATCACCTCCCCTCGCGGGGTGTGGGTTAAAATAAGATCCCGGGCTTCAGCTCTGGATAGCATTACCAGCCTAAGATATGGGCGAACATCAAGGGCGCCACAATGGTGGCATCACTTTCTACGATGTAGCTCGGTGTGTTTACAGACAATTTCCCCCAAGTGATTTTCTCATTGGGAACGGCACCAGAGTAAGAGCCATAAGAGGTCGTTGAATCAGAGATCTGACAGAAGTAGCCCCAAAGTTTGATGTCATCTTTCTCGAGGTCTTGGCGGATCATGGGCACGACGCAGATCGGGAAGTCACCAGCGATCCCGCCGCCGATCTGGAAGAATCC
>JAJTIF010000187.1 GCA_021299675.1 Pseudomonadota bacterium
ATACGATGCTCTAATTCCGCCTCATGAATCCATCCGAGTTCAAGCATGGCCTTTGTGACCTCCACAACTTTGATGTCATGAATTAAGGTATCTTTTGAAAGTGCTGTTGGGTTTTCTTTGAGCGATAGCTGGCTTTCTCCGAACGAGCTAAGGTAGACGTACTTTTTCCGGCTGAAAGGATCTCGATATCCCTCCAGTACCTTTTGCTTTTCAAGTGTGCGGATGATTCGATAAAAATTGTGGTACTTAGGGGCACGAAAACACTCCTTCCTTAGACTTTCAATATCCAAGACTCTCCATTTTAAAAGTGGTTCAAGATAATTTAAGTGAGCGCTGCTGAGATGGACGATTGAACTCATTTCTACCTCCTTTTTAGAACGCTTCAGGAAATGAACCAAGGGCCTTATTCAATTTCCTAATTGCTTCGACTTTTCTATTTCTGATGTTGACCAGATTAATTCTTGTAGGCCCCTGTCTCAAAAGAACACACTGGCCAATTCCCAAATTTTTGATGATGTCGGGGTGTACTAACAGCTCATGTACTTCACGCTCTGTTCCTGTTGCAGATTTCTCCCCATTCTCAATCCTGTGGGTTTGCTTCTTTGAGATATATGTCCCGATAGCTTCAGCAAAAAGCGAGGCTCCTTCTTGGAGTCTTTGCTTCAAGATAAAAATATTTGCGGCATTCTCAATAACTTGCTTTGTAAGCTCGGGATTAATTCGATCAATGTCAGAAGCCGTCTGAACAGCAAGAGTTAATTCCATTCCTGCACCTCGACACTTGTTTTGAAGTTCGATGAACTGCGGGGTGATGATTGAGCCGAATTCATCAAAGTAGATACTGATCGGATCATTGAGGCCTGTTGTATCAGTCGATTCGGTGCTTAAGGTTTTATAGGAATTGTACAGAAGCTCGCCCAAGAAAAGCTTCCCTACAGCTTTGGCAGTCTCCCCATAACCTTGAGTTGATAGACCTATGTACAAGCAGGCCTTCTCCTCGCGGATTTTTGAAAGCGTAAGCCCCTGTCTATCTGAATTGAGGATCTTACCAAAATCTGAAACTAGAATGTCTCCGATCTTAGTTATGATTCCGGTGTTATCCTTATCCTCAAGTTTTACCAACTCCTCAAAGATAGACTTTAAGGTAAAATCCTTTTCTTCCTTTTCCAGTGCCACCAAGGCTTTGGTAAGAGTTCTCCGGCAATAATCACGATAGTAAGCATTATCCCAATCAAAAGCACACATGATCCGATCAACAACCTGATTCACAGTTCCCTCAAGCACAGGATTAAGACTAATCGAATCCTTGTAATGCTCAGAAAATATGTAGCAAGGCTTTTTGTATCGATCACAAATCTTCTTAAATATCGTAAGCGCCTCAATATCACCTTTGGGGTCAAAGAAGATAATCGGCTTATTTGCTTTAAGTGAGTTCTCCTGAAGAATACTCATGAGATTTGTTTTCCCAAAGCCTGATGCCCCGACAATAAAAGAGTGTCGCCTAAAATCGATCTCATTCAAACAAAGTGGCTTCTTTGATTTGGTATCAATTCCCAATGCTTCTTCCATATCTGTTGTTTTACTAACAGATAATTTAGAGCGTTCAATTTTCTCAAGAGGTGGCGCTTTTCCTGTAAGTTTTCGATACCCAAAGATGGAAAGATCCTTAGCTAGCTCAAAAAGAAGAACGCAGACCTCATGGAAGATTTCATAGATCGGAGTGAAAAGATCAAGCTGAGGTGATTGATTCTTATTTTTCATAAACGTGCTCCCAGGCCTTGAAAGGGCTAATTTGGATGGTTCTGTTGTCGATTTCTAAGGTTCTTGCTTCCGACTCATACTCAATGATGAATTGCTTCTTTACCTTTCCTTCCAGTTCTGGAGGAAGCTTTTCCTGCGGCACCTCATACTTTTTAACTGGCTTAAAATTCACTTCAGGCTTGATGTGTTTCAGCTCAGGAGAAAAATCAAAAAGAGGAACTGATTGGTGAGTTTGGGCTGGCTCATCAAGCATCATGGGAGGCTTGGGTTTATTTGGATCATCGTGAAGAAGATATGCTAGCCCTGCACCCGCGATCGCTCCAATCACCCCGAACATATAAGCATTCTTTGGGCCTGATGATTGATCAGGAGAGAAGATTGCTCCTCCCGCCCCGCCAACCATTCCACCAATCAAGGCTCCGCTGGTAAGTGACTTTTTGAGTGTTGAGCAGGAAGAAAGAACAAGTAATACGACTAAAAAGCTAGGTTTCATTTACTGCCTCCATGAAGTAGATCAAAACCTCTTCACCCGCCTCCACCGTAACCACCGGCTCTGCGGTTTTCATTTCCTCAAGAAGTATTTCTGAAGTTGTTCTTCCCGATTCCACTGCTCCCTGAAGAAGCTGGTTCTTAACAGAGTCATCCCTGACCGCACCAAGGGGCCCAGCGATTCGAGTCTGAGCCGCAGAAAGCATTCCTTGGGCAAAATCACTCATGACGGCTCCGGCGATCAATTGGTCTTTGGCATCGTCATATTCACCAACTAGACCACTTGATCCATCCATGTTGAGAATTTGGGCTTGAATAGCGATTTCCCTGCCAGGAGTGACCATCTTGTTACAAAGAGTAAGTACTCTTTTGTTCTGAGTGACTCCCTGACAGGAGAACTTGGTTTTTGGTGGGAGGCCCTGGCCCTCGGTAGCAAGGATTAGGACGGGCGAAGCGAGGTTCGTAGAATTAATGGAGTTTAAAAGAGTACCACGGAAGACTTTCCCGGTGAGGATTTTCGCCTGTTGTTCCCAAATAACAGGTGTCCCACTCCTTTTCGAAAGAAGTGAATCGAGCCTTCGGTTGTTTTCCAAAAGTGTTTCGAGAATCTTGTCATGATTATCCCTCCTTGCTGGATAAGTTTGTTTGGCGTGGTGCTTGATTGCCCCAAGCCTTTTAATCCTTGGCGTGGCTGCTTCTAAGGCAAAGCACACCCAGGCGAACATGATTAGCGCCATATATTTCATTTGAAGTCCGTTTCTTTATTAGTTTAGGATTCTCTTTCCCTCATAGAGGATAGGAACTCCTTTGGAGAGGTACTCTCTTGCTTTAACCCTGATCCCGTTAACAACAACCTCAACTCCCTTGTGGTTTATGAAAAGAAGCGAGTGATCCCCCTCCAGAATTTCATATTCCTTGGTCTGGATCTTCTTAGTTAAAGCGTGATTCATCATCCCGTCTTTCACTTCAACAAATTGATGGGGCTCTTTCTCTGAGTGCTTAAGATCGAAGTAGTATTTTCCTTTCTTTGTAATAACCAACAAGTTTGAAAAACTCCCCTCAAGCTTTGGTTTTATAGCAAGAGTTCGATGATTGTTGGTTACCTGGAAAAATATCTCTTCGGGGCTTCCTCCGTAGAGATAGCTTTGGATTTCTGAGTCGAAAGTTAACGTCGTTAGGAGATTTAAACTCAAAAACAAAGTCGTTATTTGATTAAGGAGAATATAGAAAGTCATAGGACCTCCTCATCTGCCGAAAGCTCAATCAGTTCATTAAGTTTATAGAAAAATGGAAATTCATCGTTTGCTTCGAGAATAATCTTAAAAGCGACTAGTTTTTTATCCGACTGAAAGACAATCTTGCAGGCCCCTACCTCTACCGATTTGAGCTGAAGCACCTTATCGACTGTAATCGTAAAGGGATCTTTCTTTACAAGGTCAATAATACCCTTTGTAACGACATGATGGTTCGGTTCACCATCTACAAGAGTCATAAACCCTAAACGGCAAACTTCAACAGCTAGTGGTCGCTCCTCGAAAATTTCTTTGCC
>JAJTIF010000031.1 GCA_021299675.1 Pseudomonadota bacterium
ACCAGTTGACCTGGTGATCACCGATATCCGCATGCCTCAGAAATCTGGGATAGAACTGCTCAGAGAGTTACGCAAAAATAACCACCTGTTGCCGGTGGTTTTCATGACAGGTTTCTCGGACATCTCCGAGTCGCAGGCACTCAGCCTCGGGGCATCTGCCGTGGTGGCCAAGCCCTTTGAGATGTCGCAGATGGTAAAGGTCTGCTCTGACATTCTTAATCTCTAAAATTTCACTTCTCTTACGAAATGGCAGGTGTAACCGCCGGGATTTTTTTTGAGATAATCCTGATGATACTCCTCTGCGCTCCACCACGCATCGAAAGCTGTGACCTCTGTCACCACCGGAGCCTTCCAAGCGCCGCTCTTATTCACGCGATCGATGATCGTCACAGCTGTGGCCTTCTGGGCTTCGGAGTGAAAAAAAATCGCCGAGCGATACTGTGAACCAATGTCATTGCCTTGCTGATTCTTAGTGGTGGGGTTGTGCATCCTGAAGAACCATTCGAGCAGTTTTTCGAAAGAGAGCCTTAAAGGGTCAAACTCCACTTGGATCGCTTCAGCGTGACCACTGCGGCCAGTCTTCACCTCGAGGTAGGTGGCATTTTTGGTAGAACCACCGGTGTAGCCCACTTCTGTTTTGAGGACTCCTGGGATCTCACGGATGATCTCTTCCATGCCCCAAAAACATCCACCCGCTAGCGTTGCCGTTTCCGTTGTCACCTTAGCCTCCAGACTTAAACTAAAAAAAAGGGTCCATAAAAGGGTTTTCATATTGGCTACTGTAGCACGAGGGAAATTGGTGACCAAGAGACATATCTTTAACACAGCTGGTTACCTGACTTGGGCCTTTTTAGATTAGAATAAAGACATATGTGTTTTTGGGATCACTGGCAGCCTGCCACTTTAAAATTTTGCGAAGAGATGCTCTGCGGTCCTATCCGACAGCCTGCCAACTCGTTTTCAAACATTGGTTTTATCATCGTTGGTTTTTGGATCCTGTGGCAGGAGCGCAAGAATGCTTGGTCTGCCTTTAAGCTGATGGGAATAGCGACCATTCTGGTAGGGATTACTTCCGGCGTCTACCACGCCAGTATGACTTTCTTCTGGCAGTTCTTTGATGTCTCCAGCATGTTCATGCTGATCCTGCTCGCCCTTTGCTTCAATCTCGTCCGCAATAAGCTCCTCTCCCCAGAGCGCTTCACTCTGGTCTACTCTTTGCTTCTCGCGAGCTCCATGGCGCTGATGCTGCTGCTCAAAGGCCCCTCGGGAGAGTACATCTTTGCCGTCGAAGTGATCGCCGTGACACTGCTTGAGTACAAGATCCTGCGCTCTAAGGTGCGCGTGTCCTACCACTATTTTCTTAAGGCCATCGGAACCTTCATCATCGCTTTCATCGTGTGGATCGGAGATATCAGAGGCTGGTGGTGTGATCCGCATAACCACTATCTTCAGGGCCATGCCATTTGGCACATTTTAAATGCTTTGGCGGTCGTGTTCCTCTATCGTTTTTATCGCGCCAATCCTGCTACCAAATAATCTCCGGTAGTCCCTGCTTCTTTAAAAACTTGTTGGTCTGAGAAAATGGTTTCGAGCCGAAAAATCCCCGGTAGCTTGAAAGCGGAGAGGGATGGGGTGAGGTCAGGATGAGATGCTTTGAGGCATCAATCAGCGAGACCTTTTTTTGTGCCGGCAGGCCCCATAAAATAAACACCACCGGATCGCTCTTCTGATTCACCATACGAATGATCTGATCGGTGAAAGGCTCCCAGCCTTTTTTTTTGATGAGAGCCAGCGCGGTCTTTTTCTACACTCAAGACGGTGTTTAATAGGAGCACTCCTTGCTTGGCCCACGCCACCAGTGAGCCATGGGGTGGCGGAGGAAGCTTAAGGTCACTTTCTCGTTCTTTAAAAATGTTCACCAGACTGGGTGGAAGCTTGATGCCTTCGTTCACTGAAAAAGCCAGACCGTGAGCTTCTCCTTCCCCATGGTAGGGGTCCTGGCCCAGGATCACCACACGCACGTCTTGGAGGCTTGTGAGTTCGAGGGCCGAGAAGAGTTGAGAGGGAGCCGGGTAGATGGTTTTGTGGCGTTGGATCTCTTGCTCCACAAAGGCGCGTGGGGTTTCAAGAAGTTCAGCGAGCTCGGGGGTGGACCAAGATGGAGGAATCTTTAACATAGCCTAAATTACTCTTACCAAGCACCCTGGGTCAATGTAGCATACACCCTATGCGTTATGTCATTGCTGACATTGAAGCCACGGGCCTAGATGCCGATCGCGAGATGATCGAGATCGCTCTCATTGTCTGGGAAGATGATAAGATCGTGGACGTTTTCGAAAGCCTCATCAACCCCCTCACTCCTGTGTCTACTTTCATCACCCAGCTCACTGACATCACTCACCGAAGCCTCGAGAATGCGCCAAAGTTCTATGAGATCGCTGAGCGCGTGCAGCTGCGCCTACAGGATGCAGTGTTTGTTTCCCACAACGTGGAGTTTGACCTGCCCATGCTCGAGCGCGCCTTCACGCGCATGGGGGTGAGCTTTAAGATGAAATCCATCTGTACCCTGCGACTGGCCCAGGAGCTGGTGCCGGGACTCAAGAGCTATACATTGGAAGACCTGTGTCGCTTCTTTCATATTAAAACCAAAATCCGCCACCGCGCCCTGCCCGATGCGCAGGCGGCACTGAAACTTTTCTTAGAACTCAAAGAGCTCGCAGGACCCAGGGGCAAACAAAAAATAATTTACCTGCCTCAGCACGAAAAAATTCTCAAACATATCCCCGCGCACGCAGGAGTGCTGTACTTCAAAGACGAGCACCAGCAACTGATCAAGGCCATGGCCTGCGCCGATATGAGCGAGCAGGCTCACGCAGAGCTGCGAGTACGTCCGGAAGCTCGGGAGCTTTTAGTCAAGTGCACGGGTGTGGAGTTTGAGGTCACCGGCAGTGAGCTGATCGCGCAGTTTAAGTGCGCACGTTTTTTTCAGCGCACCTTTAAATTCAGCATCACCCTTTCCACCACCGACAGTGGTGAGCAGCGCTTTAGTCTTATGCCTTTCAGGCCCCAGGCGGCGGGTCTATGGAACTTTGAATCGAAGACCCAGGCCCTGAAGTTTTTGAAGCGCCTTGAGGCCGCGTATCCCAAGTCTTACTTCGCGTGGCGCGAGGGGGGAAAGAGCAAACAAGAAATCCTCGAGCACAACCGCGTGGTGGAGAGTCTCATTAAAGAGCGCTCTTTTCCGGCGAGAAATCTTTTGCTCTGGGGGCCAGGACGGAATCCTTCGGAGTGGTCTTACGTGCTCATCCAAGAAGGCAGACTCTACGGGTGGAGCTATCGAGACGTGGCGCCGGAAGAGGTGCTAGAGAACCCCTTAGGCTTCATCAAACACCGCAAGAACCCCGAGCTCCAAGAGATGGCCGTGCGCTACTTTAAAGAGCACCGTCAGAAGCGCAAGAAAAACGATCAGTGGCGTGAGCTCAAGGAGTTGCGATGATATTCTTTTGGTTCATGCTCTCGGCCATGGCTGAGAGTTGCCCGCACGGCTCAGATCGATTTAACTGTGTGCAGTTCGTGCGCGCCATTGATGGGGATACGATTGTGATAGACATCCCTGGGGTCCATAGCTACTTCGGCTCCAAAGCCGAGGTACGCTTGTACGGGGTCGATACTCCCGAGAAGAAGGGCGGTGATTGCGAGGTCAAACTCTCAAGGCTTGCAACCAAACTGGTGGAGAGTGAGCTCAAGAGTGCTAAACGGATCGATGTCCAACTGATTGCTAACTCCAAGGGCAAAATGCGGCGAGAGAAGTTCGGGAGAATCTTGGCAAAGATCAGCTACGAGGGTAAAAGTCTCTCTGAGGTGTTACTGAAGAACAATCTCGCCGTGGAATACCATGGCGAAAAGAAGAAGAAGATCGACTGGTGCGGCCTTGGGAAAAAATATTTAAAGTAGGGATGATATGATTAAAGAATTTACTTCCACAAAAAAATTTACTGGATTTCCTTGTACCCACCGTCAGTGGCGGGCCGAATCTCACTGCCGCTACGTCCACGGCTACTCGCGGGAGTTCTACTTCGAGTTTAAATGCTTGGAGCGCACCGTAGAGGGCTGGGTGGTGGATTTTGGTGGCCTCAAAGAGGTGAAGACCTTCCTTGATTACCATTTTGATCACACCTTCTTAGCAGCGGCGGATGACCCGGAGCTTGCGACTTGGCAGGATTTAAATGCTAAAGGCGTGATCCAATTGCGAGTGCTCCCGAATCCGAGCATGGAAGGCACCGCTCAGTGGGTGTTTGAAGAGGCCGATAAGATGGTGCGAGCTAAAACGAAGGGCCGGGCTTGGGTGACGATGGTGGAAGTGCGAGAGAACGAAAAGAACTCGGCGATCTACCGGGCCTGAGACTAAGCGACGTCCTGCATACGTCTCTCTTTTTCTTTTTTACGTTTTTTCTCTTCTTCCATTTCATTGTGCAGGGTAGAGACAAAACCCATGAAGATGGTCATCACCGTGTAGCCTAGGCCGACTACAATAAAA
>JAJTIF010000215.1 GCA_021299675.1 Pseudomonadota bacterium
CTACCTTATGCGTTCGGATACAATTGGGGATAAAGAGCATCGCAATGTACGAGCTTCGTTTCGTAATCCTGAAAAAGGCTCAATCAAAAACGCCCACATGGAAATGGCGGCGCGCGGAGAAGAGCACACCGTTTTGGGTCAAGACTATATTGGCCGGGATGTTATCGCTTCATTTGGTCCCTACGAAGTCCTCGGCAATAAGTGGATTCTCAAATCGATTGTGCTCCAGAGTGAGGCACTCTCTGCCGTACAGCAGATGCGAATTGCTCTATTGATAGGTGCCATCCTGGCTGCATTTGCGGTGAGTTTTGTGGCGCTTTGGTACGCCAGAAATCTTGCGCTTAAACTCACAAACCTTGCCCAAGGCCTGAGCTCTGGTGCAGGAACAGTTGCTACTACCTCTCAGGCGATCGCGGATGTGTCGACTCGTCTCTCGGAAGCCTCAACTGAACAGGCCGCCAGCTTGCAAGAAACGGTCGCTTCGGTGGATGAGATCTCGGCGATGGTGCAGCGAAACGCTGATAGTGCCGCCAACTCGTCAAAAGCTTCAGATGCTTCGACGGCCGCCGCTCAACGAGGTAAGGAGAAGGTCGAGCAGATGTTGGGCTCTATCAATGACATCTCCAAGGGCAATGAGGACATCATGTCCTCGATTCAAAAATCTAACCAAGAGATCAGTGAGATCGTGCACGTGATCAAGGCGATCGCCGATAAAACAAAAGTCATCAACGACATCGTGTTTCAAACCAAGCTTCTCTCCTTTAACGCCTCGGTGGAAGCCGCGCGTGCGGGCGAGCACGGCAAGGGCTTTGCGGTGGTGGCCGAAGAAGTCGGAAATCTCGCCAGCATGTCTGGCAAAGCCGCCACTGAGATTACGGATATGCTGGATAAGAGTGTGTTACGTGTGACCCAGATCGTAGAAGGGACTCGCAACATGATGGATACGCTGGTGAAAACGAGCAAAGATAAAGTGGAGTTCGGTACCAAGACCGCACGCGAATGCGCCGGGGCTTTGGATGAGATCATGCGCAACGTCTCCAGCGTCAATTCGATGGTGCGTGAAATCACTACCGCCTCTCAAGAGCAATCGACTGGTATCCGCGAGATCACCAAGGCCATGTCCGAGTTGGATCAAGTCACGCAGCAAAACACCGCAAGCTCCAATGATGCCTCTCACACCGCGAAAGATCTTCAGCAGCAGGCCGAGCAACTCAACGCTTACGTGATCGAACTGGTGACCCTGGTGAACGGAGTGTCGCAAGAGAAGAGCCACCAACCGTCTCAATCAGGCCCGAGCTCAGGTGCACTCTCTTCTGTGATCCAGCTCAGCGCTTTTAAGTCAAAAAAATCAGAAGTGTCCTCCAAAAAAGTGGTGGGCCTGGAGTTCGAAGCTCCAAAAGCGAGTGATAGTCGTTTCGAGGATGCCTAATGACATCCGAGGCGGCGGCATGGACCTTACTCATCAAACAGGTCTGTGACCGCCTCACGGCGCTCACAGGCAACATCTTGGGCGAGCGACAAAAGCCTATGGTCGAGGCGCGGCTCAAGCGTCACCTACGCGAGCTCAAGGTCGAGGTGGCCGATTACCCCCGTTACTGGCGGGAGCATCAGACCCAAGAAGACGATGCACTCATTGCTCTTTTAACCACTCATTTTACATCTTTTTTTCGAGAGTTTTTGCACTTTGAATGGCTCGAGTCGGCGCTGCCTGATCTTACCCGTGCCGCCAAAGAACAGGGTAGGTCAGAGATAAAAATCTGGTCTGCTGCCTGCTCGAGAGGTCAAGAAGTTTGGTCCCTTGGCATGTGGCTGGCCCAGCACATGCCACGGATTGCTCCGGGGATGAACTGGTCGGTGTATGGCACAGACATCGACGCCACTTCTGTCTCCTTCGCGAAGAACGGCGTCTATCACCACCGAGAACTCGAGGCTGCTCCTCGGCAACTCTGGCAGCCTTACTGGCAGCGGGGAACAGGAGATATTAGTGATTGGATGCGCGTGAAAAAAGAGCTCCGCGACCGCTGTACTTTTGGAGTGGATAACTTACTCTCGCTCAGCGCCACTCACACGACAAAGTACGACGTGATTTTTTGTCGTAACGTTTTAATTTATTTTGATCCCGCCAATCAGGCGAAAGCTGTCAAAGGGCTTTTGGGTCACCTGCATCCGCACGGAAGTTTCGTCAGTGGGGTTTCAGAGTCTTTGGGCTCTCTGGGGTTAGGCCTTCAGACACTCTCACCTTCGGTCTACAGCTTGCAAGCGGCGGCGAGTAAGAAGCCAGTGCATGCAGTGAACACCCTGCAGATCCCCAAACCACTGCGTGTCCTGTGCATCGATGACTCGGGCACAGTCATCACGATCTTGAAGAAGCTTCTCTCTGGCAGTGATTTTGAAGTCGTAGGTACGGCGGAGAATGGTGAGAAGGGTCTCAAGCTTCTGGGCGAGCTGAACCCAGATGTCGTGACTTTGGATTTACACATGCCCGTGATGGATGGATTTACGCTGATTAAAAACACGGACTCGGCTCAGCGATATCCCATCGTGGTGGTGTCGACTGTCGAACGAGATAATGCCACATTGGTGCATCCACTTTTTGCCGCCGGTATCTGTGACTTCGTGGAGAAGCCTTCTTTTGAGAATCTCTCTCGCATCGGCGAAGAGCTGCAGCAGAAATTGAAGATGGCCTGGTGGTCAAAAAAACGCGGTCTTTCCATGATGGCCCTAGAACCCGTGGTGAGTCGTGCGAAACGACAGCCCGGGCGAGTGGTGCTGAACGCTGGTCTCTCTGATCGCGAAGCCGTGCAGGCCGTACTCAAGGCCTCCGACCTACTTCAAGACGAGGTCTTTGTGCATCTCTCGGGAGAGACACATTTGTGGGAGGACTGGGCTTTAGGATTACGAAGTGAGTTCATGTCACTCAACTTAAAGATCAGTCGCGACGTCCAGTGGGTGAGAGATGGAAAAACCACCGTCGTCTTTCAGTTTCGAGGGGGACAAACGGGGATCTTGGATCACGCCCGCTCTCAAGGCGCGCAGATTGTGTTGGAAGATGGGGAATGGAGCTATGAAGTTAAATCCTACGCCACTGACATCTTCCCCGTGACTTCGTTTGCCTACATGGCCCAGAAATTCTTGGAGGGCAAGTGAGTCAGGTGGTGCTCGGGGAGGTGCTGCCCGTTGACCTTCCCACTTTTCAACTCTCACTTTCCCCTGGAATGGTTTTCATCTGGCGCGAAACCTCTACTCGCGCTGAAGGGGTTTTCTGGGAGCCCGGCATCGCCCTGCCACCAGGCTGGCGAGGCAGTATCTTTGCCTGGAAAATTATTGGGATCGAGAGTGCGGTGGCAAAACTTTGGAAAGAGCAGACACCGCCTCAGGGCTCGCGCTCCATCGTGGTCGAGCGTGATTGTCGTCTGCAGGTTCATTTTGCTGCGAAACTTTTGCGTTGGAGTGGAGTGAGAAAAAAGCGCGTGCTGATCGTGGACGACTCGTCTACGCTCAGAAAACTTCTGCGGCATGTGATCGAAGGATTTGGAGACTGGCACATCATTGGAGAACTTGAGAGCGCCGAAGCCTTGCCGAGTTTTTTAGATCAGCACTTTCCTGATCTTGTGACTCTGGATCTGCATCTGGGTCATGTCGACGGTGCGGAGGCCATGCGCCGTTTTCTGGCGCCACGGCGAGTGCCCACACTCCTCATTACGTCTCAGCCTAAAGAAGACGGGGGGCTGGTCCTCGAGGCGCTGGCTTCTGGAGCGCTGGATTACCTGCAAAAACCGGAATCAGGAAAATGGGATCAGTTAGCCGAAGAACTTAAAAATAAAATGGACTCGGCTCTCAAGGCGCGCTGGCAGCAACAGAGCTCGGCCTTTGCCGTGTGGAAGCCGATCGAAGAAAGTTTTGCACCAACTCCACAACTGATCGCCATTGGATCTTCGACCGGTGGGACGCAAGCGCTGCAAGACATTCTGATCACCATGCCGCGAGAGATTCCACCCATCCTCATTACTCAACACATCCCACCAGTCTTCTCTAAGGCCCTGGCCGATAGGCTCAATGCCCTTTGTCCCTTTGAGGTGAAAGAAGCTGAGGATGGCGACGAAGTGTTGCCCAATCGAGTCTTGATCGCTCCGGGCGGTCATCATATGCGGCTGGCGTCCGGGGGACGAAAAATTGTGATTGAATCTGATGAACCCATCAATCGTTTTAGGCCTTCGGTGGATGCCCTTTTTTCTTCTGTCGCTAATAACGCCAAGGTGCCTGTGACTGCGGCGCTTCTCACCGGAATGGGTAAGGATGGAGCTCTTGGTTTACTCCAGCTCAAAAATATTGGGGCCTATACCATCGCCCAAGATGAAGCAAGCTCTGTGGTCTTTGGAATGCCTAAAGAAGCCATCGAGCTCGGAGCAGCAATA
>JAJTIF010000306.1 GCA_021299675.1 Pseudomonadota bacterium
GCTTTAATGTACTTGATCACAATATCTGGATCCGCTTTCACGGGAATGCGGTAGTGAGAATCTTCCTTGAAGAGTCGAGCGGTCGAGGCCAGGTAATCGTGCCAACCGAGTGAAGCGCCGGCGAAGTAGGGAAAGAGCTCGTCGATGATCTCATGAGTCCGGAAAATGGCCCTTGGATTTTCAAGTACGATCATGAGACGGATCGTACCCAGTTTGTAGCTGGGATGTAGCCGCTGGATCATCGTCTCTGCGATCTTCATCATAAGCTTGATGTAGCGCGCTTCTTCTTCGTTCTCAAGTTTTGGCACGTAAAAGGTCAGCGCCTCAGGCCGTTGCCGGTGCTCCACCAGGTGCATGACGAAGTCATACAAGTGCAGAGGCAGCGGAGACCCTTTGTAGAAAAGAAAAGTGCATGGCAGTGCAAGACCAGGAAAACGTTTGATGGGAAGAGAGAGTTTCTCTTTTGCCAACTCGTAGCTCTTGGAGCCTTCAGTTAATTTGAGGGTGCCATTAAAACATCCGGCGAGATTCGTCCCGGCGCTGATCAGATCAGCCCGTAGCGGAGTTTTAGAGTCCTCATCATCCGCTCCCCATTTGGCGGTGTACGGGAGTGAGTCTACAAGAGTTCCTACGATCGCCGGCTCGCCTTTCAGTTTTCGGTGAAAGGCATTCATGGCGTTGATAGAAAGTTTCACGGAGTCTGGTGGACCAAAGAGTGTGACGTGAGGTCCCCTGAGGTGCTCGGGCAAGGCAGCAATGGGGTCGCCGCCTTTCTTTACGTAGTCAGCGCGCTTGGGTCCAAACACAATTCGTCCATCGGCATCTTCGATCCCCAGCACAGTCTTATAGTCGTGCGATAGGTAGTCGAGCTTAAAATCTTTATTATACTGGGCCAACACCTTCACGCGCTGGTCGATGAAGCTTCTATCTTTTATCCGCTGGTTCAGGACAGCATTGAGCTCACCCTTGAGAGCTTCGTAGAGTTCAACTAAAAAAACCAGGGCCTCGGTGGTCTCTAGTCCTCCACTTAATCCCACATGTTGTAGATGGGGCACGCCCTCCACATTTTCTGCCGAGGACAGAAGTTCTTTGAGCAGTGATTCAGAGATATAGTCCTTGTAGTACGGGACATCGATCATTAGGTACCTCGGTAGGTGGAAAATCCGTAGGGATTGAGTAGTAGCGGAACATGGTACTTACGCTCTAGATTTGAGATTTTAAATCGGACAGGTGTGTTTAAGAAGAAATGCTCCTGCGTACCGAAATACTCTTCGATGAGAAATTCGATCTGGTAGTCACCTGCAGATTTTTCCATCTCAAACACAAAGCGCCCATCCGCGTTGGTTTCGCCTTCACTCACTTGATTCCATTGCCCTTGCATTTTTTTCGAGAGAATAACTTTAACTCCCTTGGCGGCAGAGCCCTTGGTCGTGTCAAGAATGTGCGTTGAAATCATATAAAACCTCTTAGTAGCGCGTGAGCCAAGAAATAAGAATAAGCATGCTGACGCCAAAGCCCGCGCACCCAAGGGCCCAGCGGGGCTTGTGCAGACGAGCGACAAAATATTCACGCACTGCTGCTCCAGCTAAACTGATGCCCAAGACGAGAAGCCAGTTGTAGGCATGGTCATAGGTTTGCGGGAAGTGATTCGAGAGCATGATAAAAATAACTGGGAGCGTGAAGTAAGTATTGTGCGTGGAGCGGTTCTTGGCATTCTTGCCCCAGTCTTGATTCACCGGCTCACCTCGGCTTGAGGCCTCGACCATTTTTAACTGGCGGGGAATAATACGCATGAAGACATTGGCTGTCATCCAGGTGCCAAGCATAGCACCGATATGGATGTACGCCGCACGACCGTTGAGCAGCTTACAAAGCGCAAAGCTCATAAGAGCGAACCAGCTTAAGGTCAGGATGTGACCGATGAGTGGTTTGTGCTTAGTAAGATTGAGCTCCCACACACCGTCGTAGAAAAACCAAGAACCAAAAATGGAGAAGAGACTAATCATGATCGCCTGAGCATAGGTAAGGTCAGCGACGTTTGAATCGATGAGGTATCCCCCATCGTTGAAATAAAAATACATCACCATCAGGAACATCCCACTCATCCAGGTCCAGTAGGATTCCCATTTAAACCAGTGCAACTCTTTGGGGACTTTCGTGGGACCCAGGAGAAGTTTTTCCACGTGGTAAAAACCTCCGCCGTGGACCATCCACAACTCTCCCACATGACCAGGTCGTGTGGATTCAGGATTAGGCTTAAAGGTGCGATCCATCCACATAAAGAAGATGCTCGTTCCAATCCAGGTGACGCCGACGGTAATGTGCACCCAGCGACCGATCAGTAATAGCCATTCATAGATTTCGGGGTCCAAAGTGGTCTCCTCAGAATATTTAGCGAGGAGAAATTAGAACATGACAGAGATGAGTTTAAAAGTCTGGAGTGCACATTTGCACCCCAGACTCAAAGAAATTAGAACAGGTTGATGTTGGCAGTAATACCTACGTTTGTTCTGTCTGAGCGGATGTCAGAGGGAACAAACTGAATGTTTGGATAGAGGAACACATCGCGAGAGAGAGAAATACCAATCCCTGTTGACTGAGTTACTTTACGCTTATCGTAAGTCCATGAATCGATAGCGTCTAGGCGGTCATAAACCCATGTACGGAATACTGTTCTCCAGAGGAATGTATCATTAAAGACATATTCAACCTGAGGATAGAATCCAAAAGTTCTGTTGAGAGAATTGTTAGCAGAGTTATAGGTCGAAGCATAAGTATAGCCCGCATAAACAACTGACGTTCCTGCTGACCAGCCGTTACCAAAGTCTTTCATAAGGGTCTGGCTCAAAGACGCATAAGTAGAATAGGTTTTCTCAAGCTGCGCGTTGGTGATGTACTG
Organism: Pseudomonadota bacterium; assembly: GCA_021299675.1. Lineage (GTDB taxonomy): Bacteria > Bdellovibrionota > Bacteriovoracia > Bacteriovoracales > Bacteriovoracaceae > UBA6144. Next base: position 2,900 of record JAJTIF010000306.1, read on the forward strand.
GAAAAGGACTGAAGTTGAAGACTGTAGTCCCCAAAAACCAGCAATATGGTTGTATGAGAGCGTTGGATTGTTCGCTGTCATCTTCTGGCGGTTATTATCAAAGTTTTGCTGAAGTCTTGCGTTAGAAGTTTTAAAGCTTGAGTGAAAAGGAGCGGTCATGTTGAGACCGATACTGAAGTTAACACTATCAAACTTAGTGATTCTGTAACGAACACCAACATCTCCAGAGAGGTTGGCAAGAGTGAGGTTGTCTGATCCCGCGTCGATGTTCGGGCGATCAGCCGTGAAAGGCGTTTCAAGTGAGCCACCTTGATAACTCCAGAAAGTACGCACAGACCAATTAGATGTTGATCCCATGTCTGCACGAAGACGACGATTCGTGATCAATTTATCACCCTCATCTTCTTCTTCTTTTTTAACTTCTGCTTTAGCTTCTGTTTTCACTTCTTCTTTCACTTCAGCTTTGGCTGCTGAAGCGGCTTCTTTCTTCTTGGCTTGAGCGAGCACGCTCACAGACATAAGAAGCATTGATAGGACGACCAAAATTTTTGACATATTTACCTCACGTTAGAAAAACTTATGTCAAAAGCCTAATGGATTAAATTGATCATGCAAAGCTCATGTTACAAAGAGTTAGGAGTATTTGACTAAAGAGGGCCACAATGACCCCGGATTTTTACTTCACTGCAGAATAATTCTTCGTCTTGATGGAGCCATGAGTCATGAAGACTTCACAATCTTCAATGCAAGCCACTAGTCTCCCCAGCCTACCATCCAGTAAGCCAGAGCATAAAGAAGAGAAAAACCAATGGTGATGAAGTCCGAAAGATGACCTTTGAGCGAGTCTTCCTCGTATTCAGGGAAATAATCCATAACAAGTTTTTTGCCATATAAACCCAAGACGATCGAAGCACCAAACCCCATCAGCCCTAAGACCCAAAACCACGGATCCTGGTTTACTGGACGCTTCGGTTTTAAAGAAGCTGAGGGAGTTGTGATGCTAGCTTTGACTGGCGAGGACACTGGCGGTGAGGCAGCCGTGCTTTGTTCACTCGAGGCGGGGATGCTGACGACCTCAGTCACCTCTCCTCTTTGAGCCTTCTCTCTCAGTCTCATCGCTGGCCCATCGGGGATCATGTGCTTAGAGGCAGGGGTCTGAGCATGGACGAGCTGCAGCTGAATCACGCCGGTAACCTCCACTTCATCGCTGACCAAAAAATTCAGACCACTCAGGGTTTTATTCCAACTTAAGCCATAAATTTGACGATTGAGACTCCCCCTCAGCTCAACAAAACGACTCACATACTCCCAGGAATCTTTCTCCTCCGGTGCAAGAGTCAGCTCAAAAACTTGAGTCCGCACAGTATCTTTGATTCGTAGGGCCCCCTCGATCACATACTTCTGACCCGAGCGCTTCAAGGTTTTCTGATAATCGAAGCTCATCTCTGGGTATTTTTGAGTGTAGAAAAAATCATGGGCGCGCAGATGCCCGTCCCGTTGAATGTGGCCGGTGTCTAGGGACTGTGACTGAATTTTGACATTGAGAGCTTGGATCACTCCTGTCTCGTCTAGACGAAGAGTTCCTTGAAAAATTTTAAACTGACCTTGCACATGGCCATGACTCAAATAATTTACTTTAAAAAAGATTTGTGAATGATCTTTCTGGATGACATAATTTTGAGCAGATACGACTTTCACGATAGAAACGAAAAAGATCAAGTACAAGACTTGGAACAATTTTCCAATCATTGGAGAGCTCCCGTTGAGAAGTATAATGAAAGCATGAAAATCTTAACACTTTGCTCTCTCTTTTTCTTCTCTATTACTGTGTCTCAGGCACAAATCACACGCCCCTGGTTCAAGGTAGTGCCCGAGCATGAGGCGCACAGTTATTGGGGAGAAGCCAAATCCTTAGAGCTTGATCCGAACTCGATTGATTGCCTGGTGTGGAACATCAAAAAAACAGAAATGGTGCCTTGGAACATCGAGTATGTGATCTATGGAATGGATAAGAATTTGCACATTATCCAAGAAGCTTTTCGCAACGATCGCTTCCTATCCACGCTCAACATCTTCACCCACATGCGCTGGGACATGGCGACCAGCATGCTCTACAGAAAACAGAACAACACCGCGACTGGGACGCTCATCGGCTCGACCGCGGAACCAGTGGAAGCGTGGGCCAGTCACAGTCCCGACACTGAAATCGTCGTGAAAACTCCCAAGGCTAATATTTTTACCAAGTACCGTCTTAAAGGCACAGATCAAACATTGCTAGTGGTTTCCATCCACGGCATCAACATCGCTTCTTATGGTGCATTCACACGACACCTCGATCAAATTAAAGATGAAATCGTCTCTCACGACGGGCCTGTGATATATGCGGGAGACTTCAACACTCGCACGTCTAACCGAACCACCTATATGCAGAGACAGATGGCTTCAATCGGTATGA
>JAJTIF010000287.1 GCA_021299675.1 Pseudomonadota bacterium
AAAGAGGACGAGGCGAGAATTTGGAGGAAAGCCAGAGTTATCCACCACCAGATCGACCCGGCCATCAAGGTTTATGTCCGCCCACATGGCACGTTTATCACCTTGGTTCCAGTTCTCCTCAACGGTGTCAGACATATATTCCGTCCGAAGAAAGGAGGGAGGATAGGTCACACTATTGCCCGTCAACACACTGGAGCGGTCGACGGAGAGATTATCCCAGCCGTGGGTGAGTTCACCCAGGAAGATGTCCATCACCCCATCGTCATTATAGTCGGCACAGACTGCACTGAATGTTCTCCCACCACTGGTCGGCACTAAAATACCATTCGGGTCAGCGGCGAAGCCCGAAACCTTACCCACATCCACAAAGCGACGCTCTTTCGACCCCGCTCGCGGGCGGTTCATCCAAAGTTTATTGTAGTGGCCTGAAGCACTCGCGGTGAGGATATCAGGCCATCCATCCTGATCGATGTCACAGCTAGACGCCCCATAGGTCGGCTTGGCGAATGGGGGGAAGATGTCGTCACTCGACTTGACGGCTTCTCCCTCGAGAAGGCGCGTCTCATCCACCCACTTGTCGTCTTGGTTTACCAGCAGCCGATCAGCTGTGGGAAGAAGGTTTTGTTTTTTTTCATGAAACCAATTGCCGATGAAAAGATCCAAGCGGCCATCGAGATTGATGTCTAGAGTTACAATCGTACTGGTTGGCTCTGGCTCAATTTTTGGAAAGCTTTCATCGCGCGTGAAGGTCAGAAGGTTTTCTGCACTCCACGATCCCCGCCACAGACTTACCGGAATCTTACTAAACTCCCCTCTCTGATTGAGAACTCCCACAACCGCATCTTGGACTTTATCATTATTAAAATCCGCTAAAACGAGAAAGCTCAGCTGGACCGGTTCACTGAAAAGAGAGTGGTTGGATTTAATAAATTTTTTCTGGGAGACATCAAACAAGTAGATGACGGGCTCAGAGAAAAAACTTGGGACCACGATCAGGTCATCGATGAAGTCCCGATTCAAATCGATCAAGGCGAAATTAACTCCCTCCACGCCCTCGAGCCCATAGGCCGCAGTCTTGTCGCGGAAGAGGTTTTCTCCCTCTGTGATGCTCGGACCAAAGTTCTGTGGTTTGCTTTTCGTCTCAGCGATGGAGTCTAGATTTTTTTCGATCTCAGAATCTGAGGGCAGAAGATTCTTCTCCCGCTGACTAGCACAGGAGAAAAGAAGAAAACTGAGAAGGCCCCCACACAGGGGCCTTCTTAGCCATTTAGAAATTAACAATATCAAGTCCGTACCCATCACGCTCAGCCACGGCCTTCGAGACTTTAGGGATGAGTGTGTCGTAGGTTTCACCCAGGCGCTTAAGGTTTTGGGTAAACTTCTGACGAGCATCACGACAGATAACTTCGGTCATATCAGTGACGTAGTCTTTGTCGTTTTGAGAGATCTCGGGGTTATTAAGGATCGAGGTGGTGCGAGAGATCACGCACACCATCGAGTAGAGTTCCATCGCCATGTTGGCGATTCTCATCTGTGCCAGCTCGTTACCGATGATGTTCTTGCCGAGCTTGAAGATCGTATTCTCTACGGAAATAGAAAAATCATTCATCATGCGGCTGAAGTTATCGGCGTGCTTGGCGAGGCTTGGGTGAGCTTTGGTCAGGGTCTTATTCCCGATCATCTTCCCTACACGCTTCTTCGCAAAATCAGCCAGTACACCAACTGACTTGATAGGATCGTGCAGGACCTTGGAGACGTCCGCGGCCTTGCCCAATTCTTTCAGACGATCCGAAGGATCTTTGATTCCACTTAGAGCAAGGAAGATGCGCAGGATTTCATTGGTTCCCTCAAAAATGAGATTGATACGGGCATCTCGCATGATGCGCTCGTAGGGGTACTCACGCATGTATCCGTTACCGGCTGCGATCTGCATCGCCTTATCGACCGTATCCCAGAGTTTTTCAGAGCAGTACACCTTACACACCGCTGACTCCATGGAGAAGTCTTCCTGACCTTGGTTCATCTTCCCGGTCGACATATAGACCACAGATTCACAGGAATAGATCGCCGCCGCCATGGACGCAATCTTTTCTTGGATGAGGCCATAATTGACGATGTAGTCGCCAAATTGCTTTCTCGTTTTAGCTTGAGCAACGGCCAGCTTAAGGATCGACTTCATGCCTCCAACCGATCCCGAGCCCAGTGAGAGACGACCCGTGTTGAGGACGTTCATGGCAATCTTAAAGCCCTTGCCTTCTTCACCGATGATGTTGCTTGCTGGAACCTTGACGTTGTCGAAGTAGACGGCCCGAGTTTCAGAGGCACGGATCCCCATCTTGTCTTCTTTCTCTCCAAACGATACACCCGGCATATCTTTTTCGACGATGAAGCAAGTGATCTTTTCGACTTTCTTATCACCGTCCATGTGATCTGTTTTAGCAAACACACTATAGAAGCCCGCCATGCCAGCGTTGGTGATCCAAAGTTTTTGGCCATTGAGGGTGTAGGTCCCGTCTCCGTTCTTCACGGCCTTCGTTTTAATTGAGTAGGCATCTGAACCGGAGCCTGGCTCTGTTAAACAAAATGCGGCGTAGGTTTCACCGCTAGCCAGTTTTGGGAGCCAGAATTTCTTCTGCTCTTCATTTCCCTCATTGATAAGTGCCTTGTAACCGATCGACTGGTGAGCACCGAGAGTGGTGGCAATGGCACCATCGATGCCGGCGATCTCAGAGAAGACTCGAGCGTAGAGGGTGTAGTCCAGATTCATACCACCGTATTCTTCGGGAACGCCTAAACCACACAAGCCCAGCGCCGCCAAACCTTCGAGCATTTCAGTCGGGATCTTGCTATCGCGGTCTAACTTCTCAGAATTAATGTTTTGCTGAGCAAACTTGTCAACAGCATTGATCATTTCTTTGGCCATCTCCACTTGCTCATTCGAGAGCGAAGGAAAGGGAAAGACCTCGTCCTCGTGGATTTCTCCGAAGAACATACTTTTAACGATAGAGGGGATTTCTTTTTTGTCAGTCGACATAGCACGATCCTTTTTCAGACATTTTATTGAGACCATTATAAGAGGAAGAAAAGGGGCAAGACCATAGATATAGTTTAGAAAAATGAGCACACCATTTCTGACTGCAATCATCAACTAAACTGACTGACTAAATTTCTTGCTACAAGCGTTGGAAATAAGTCACAATAAATTAATGGTAAATAAATTCAAAGACTTCCTCAATCAGCTCCGCTCGAAAATCTCGCGCAAAAAAAGCGAGACGGACACTTTTTCAGACCCTGACAAAACGGGCGACTTCGAACTTCCGCCTGAAGTTCACAATGAGGCTGAAGCTCCACTAAACGAGCCCACGCCGCGCTTTAAACTTCAATCCCTCAACCGTCTTTCACCCTTCACGCACAAGCTTAAAGTAGCACTGGCCCCCCTGCTTTTTAAAGCACAGGTGTTTTGGAAAAAAGCACTGGTAAGTCTGAATAAAACGGACTTCGGTCGTAAACTACGACAAACCGATTGGGGCTCACTCTCTGATAAACTCCTCTCGAAAGAAAGTTTTACGCAGCACAACCGCGCCTTCGTGGTAGCACTCTTTGTGGTCTCTACCTACTCAGTAGGAAAGATCACGGCGCTCATCCTGAAAGGAAGACCTCAGTTTGCACCACCGGCCAGCTCCATCGGTGGTCAGATGCCTGAAGGCTTCAATCCCGCTCTCTTGGGTCAGGTGAAATCTGCTGATCCTTTCAAGACGAAACTCGGCACGGGCCCTGCAAAAATTTCCGACGCCAAGTGCGAGGAAGCGAGCGACCGAACGAATCTTCCTATCAAGCTCGTCAACACGATTGTCCTGCAAGATTCAGTCAAGAGCATCGCCGCTGTACAGCTGCGCTCAGGGCGTGACCTCAAGCAGGTGCGCGAGGGTGACACGCTCGAGGGAATGGCGAAGATTTCACGCATCGCTCGTCTTGAGATGATCATCAAAAATCTTCAAACCGGAGCTTGTGAGCTGGTCCCCAGTGACAAGGCCCGTGAATCCCGTCAGCCGATTGGTCTCATGAGTCCTGCTCGTGCCACACAATTTAAGCAGCAACAGAAGATCAAAGGAATTGAGAACGACGGCAACAAGTACGTGATCTCGAAAGATCTCCTCGATGAAAAACTCAAGGATATTTCAAAAGTCCTCTCTGAAGCCCGGGCGATCAAGATTCAAAACCCTGACGGCACCCTTGCCTTTAA
>JAJTIF010000404.1 GCA_021299675.1 Pseudomonadota bacterium
AGCGGCTGCAGATGCATCTAGATATCTTTATTGATTTCTATAATCGAATCTATTTACCAACAAAAGTTTGATCGAAGAAAAAAAAGTGCCGACTCATCGGTCGGCACTCTCTTATTAGCAACACATAAGTCAGGCAGTTATTCATTGATAAGCTTCGGGTCAATCTTCGAGGGATCGAGCTTATCCATATCTACCAGTGACCAGTTCATATCAGCGATGTTCCTTGGGATCTCTACACCCAGATCTATTGCTATCAAAGTATCTCGTATGTTTACAGACTTTGTCGCAAAGGACGAGCCGGCCCTCTGGTAGAATTCTTGATAGGTTATTTGTTGAAAGTGTCCAATTTTTAGAAACCCTTTCATAAGATCCCGCTAACGACCGATAAGAAAAGATATGACTCCCTTAGTGCACTATTTGGTCGTTTCGAAAAACACGGCATTCCGAGAGCTCACGCGATTTATCCTCGAGTGGCAGTTCGACTGCGTGATCGAAACCTGCGCCGATGAGAGCGAAGCCTTGAAATACCTCAAGACCATCGAGGTCTTCCCGCACATGATCCTCTACGAATATGAGTCCGACGCTTTCTTGGTGGAGGACTTCATCGTCTACGTAAAAGAGAGCCAAAAGCCGGTGCACTTCCTGGTGATGGCAGAAAAGATTCAAGATACCATTCTTCCCCACTTTCAGAACCTCAAGCACTTCCACCTCACGAAAAAAGAAAATATGCTCACCGATATCCTCGAGATCTCGCGAGGAGCGTTCATCAACGTCATCAAACTCAACACGCACGCCATGTGCCGTATCCACTTCGACACTCTCGAAGCGATTGACGGCATCGACAAGGACCTCTACATCAAACTGCCCTCCGGTAAGTTCGTGAAGCTATTTGAAAGCGGCATGATTGAAAACATGGACCGGCAGAAATACCGCGAAAAGGGTCTGGTCTTCCTCTGGGTCGAACGCAGTACTTGTCAGTGGATGGTGACTCAGATTGAAAAGCAGTTTCACATTTTTCTCGCCAACCCGAGCTTTAAATTTATTCTGCGGGGGCCAGAGAGCACTAAAGAAGAAGCCTTCGACCAAAAGATCATCCGCGTATGCGAAGAGCTCCACATCGATCCGGAGTTCAAGCAGGAGATTACCCTGGTCATGAATAAGATCATGGAGGTGGTCCAAAAAGACATCAAGCTCTCGAAGATCATGCAAATGATCCAAAGCGATGATAAGTCCGTGAGTTACTTTTCTAAAAATCTTCAACTCACAAGCTTCGTCTCCTGTGCGCTAGCTAAAAAACTCGAGTGGCACTCGAAAACAACTTTGGAGAAGCTCGTCTACGCCAGTGTCCTTCACGACATCACGCTGGCCACCAAGCCCCACTTGCAGCGGCTTTCAGGACTCAAAGAGCTTGAGCAGAGGAAGCTGAGTGAAGAAGAGAAAAAGATCTACCTTAATCACCCCAAGGAAGCGGCTCAGCTCGTAAAGAACAACTTTAAATTTGCTCCGCCGGAGACTGATGTCCTCGTGCTTCAGCACCACGAGCTCCCCCAGGGCCGCGGCTTTCCTGTGGCGGTTGCCGCAGAGAAACTCTCTCCCCTCACGCAACTCTTCATCGTGACTCAGGATTTCGTGCGCTACGTGATGAACGAAGAGGACCCAAGCCTCGATATGTACTTTCTTCGAGCGGAAACTCGCTTTGAGCAAAACGTGTTTAGAAAATACATCAGCATCCTGAAAAAATTAAAAGCCGGACAATAAAAAAAGGGCCCCCGAAGGAGCCCTTTCAGCGTTCGCTTAGCGAATGAAAAGCATGTCGTAGTACTTCGGCAGTGGCCAGGTATCCTCAGGAACAATCTCTTCCACCTGATTACAGAGCTTCGAGATATCTTCACAGATTGGCATGAGCTCTTTAGCGATCTTGACCGAGAAGTCGTCTTCATTCAGTGAATGATGGAACTTATCGTAGCCCGCAGCCAGGGCATCTTTCTTCGTGACCAAGTTCTTGACCACTTCTGAGAGACGCTTGAGCATTCCCTCTTCCACTGATGAGTCAGCTCCGGCAGCCTTAAGCTTTGAGACCGTCTCAGAGAGTTGAGCCTTGTAGGAAATAGCACATGGGAGAATCTGCTTGTTCACCATGGATTCCTGCGTGCGGAACTCGATCTCACGGCACTTGATGTAGCGCTCGACCATCACGTTAGCACGAGTCTGGAGTTCGCCCTGACGGAACACACCGCCTTCAACCAAGAACTTAACTTTTTCTGTTTTCTTGAACACCCCGATGGCTTCAGGAGAAGTGCGGTAGTTACCCAGGCCGCGTTTCTCAGCTTCTACCACCCAGTCTTGCGAGTAGCCGTCGCCGTTGAAGACGATCTGGTGAGCGTTCTTGTACCACTTATGTGTCACAGCGATCAGGGCCTGGTCGATGGTTTTTCCAGACGCCAATTCCTTTTCGAGGAAGGCGTTGGTTTCGGCGAACACGTCAGCGATGGCTGCGTTCAAGATAGAGAGCGGGTACGCGATTGAAGCCGATGAGCCGCAAGCACGGAACTCGAACTTGTTACCAGTGAAGGCAAAAGGCGACGTCCGGTTACGGTCCGTGTTGTCTTTGAAAATGTTCGCCAGCTGCTTGGCACCAATGTCGAGCGTACGCTGAGTTTCTGGTGTGTAAGCTCCGCTCTGGATCATGGCATCCATGATTTTCTTGAGCGTATCACCGAGGAACACCGACATGATTGACGGTGGCGCTTCGTTAGCACCGAGGCGGTGATCGTTACCATGGCTCGCGATCCCCATGCGGATAACGTCAGCGTGACGGAAAACAGCTTCAACCACAGTCGCAATCACGGCCAGGAAGCGGTAGTTTTCATGAGGGTTCTGTGTTGGCTCAAGCAGGTTCAAACCTGTGTCTGTTGCCATGGACCAGTTCAAGTGTTTCCCTGAGCCGTTCACACCCGCGAATGGCTTCTCATGCAAGAGGCACACGAAGTCATGCTTAAGAGCGACAGTTCTGAGCACTGTCATCACCATCTGATTGTTATCCGCTGCGGTGTTGGCGTCTTTGAAGATCGGAGCGAGCTCGAACTGACCTGGCGCCACTTCGTTGTGGCGGGTCTTGGCCGGAATGCCCATTTTATAGAGTTCGATTTCCACTTCTTGCATATAGGCCAGCACGCGGTCTTCAATCAGACCAAAGTAGTGGTCTTCAAGCTGTTGGTTACGAGAGGTCAGAGAGCCCATGAGCGCTCGGCCCGTCATCACCAAGTCTTGGCGAGAAAAATAAAAAGCCTTATCGATGAGGAAGTATTCCTGCTCGGCTCCGCAAGTGGTGTAGACGCGCTGAACGTTCGTTTCACCAGCCAGGTGACAGAACTTAATCAACTGCTCACCGACTTTGATGTCAGAGCGCAAAAGTGGAGTCTTAGTATCGAGGGCGTCGCCTTTATAGCTGATGAAAGCCGTTGGAATCACCAGGGTTTTACCGTTTGAAGACTCACGGATAAAGATCGGAGAGGTGAGATCCCATGTGGTGTAACCACGGGCCTCGAAAGTTGCGCGAGATCCACCATGAGGAAATGATGAAGCATCCGGCTCACCTTGCATCAACTGAGACGCTGAGAGAGCTTCGATAGGACGATCGTTGTCAAAGCTCAAGAAAGCGTCGTGCTTTTCCGCAGTGGCACCCGTGAGAGGCTGGAACCAGTGACAGAAGTGAGTGGCACCTTTTGAGATCGCCCACTCGAGCACTGAGTTCGCCACTTTCGCAGCGAGTGGTTTATCAATCGTTTTTTTACCATTGATCACCTGATTGAGATTTTCTTTGTCTTCTTGTGAAAGACTCTTAGAGAGGTGGTAGTTGTAAACATTCTCCCCGTAGTACTGACTGACCTTGAGGTAGCGCCCCTGCTCGTTGACTGGGACCTCACACTTTCTTGGTTGACGTTCGTAGACTTTGTTTTTGGCGTCGTTGCGCAAGGACATAATCCTCTCCTTCCATGAATTCAGTTTTTGTTTGACAGTCAGTCGTAGACTTTCAGTTGTGATTTATTTTATGTTAAATCCCTGTAAGAGAGTAAGAATTTTTAGATTTTCTCTTCATTGATTGAAACGATCAGGAAAGCCGCCCGTGAAACAGTCCTTTCCCTTTTTTATCCTCTCCCTTATGAAGCGCCGCCCGTGGCACTATGTGGGTGGAATCGTCTCTGTGATCATCCTCGATGCCATCGATATGGCGCCGGCACTCATCGTCAAACACATCACCAATGAGGTCCAACACCGCCCGGCAGAGCTAGATGTTGTCAAATTTGCTCTTCTTTTAGTGGCTGCCTATTTTGGTATTTCTATCCTTCGTCTAACTTGGCGCTTCTGTCTCATGCTCCCTTCGAGAACCCTGGAAAAAGAGTTACGCGATGAAGCCTACCAAAAACTTCTCCACGCAAACTATAACCAAGTGGCCCAGCTCAAGATTGGCGACGTGATCAGTACTCTATCTCAAGATGTGTCTAACATCCGCATGTTCATGGGCCCCGGAGTCCTGATCTTTTTTGACTCTCTGGCTTACGTATTTTTCATTCCTGCCACACTCTTCTACATCCTGGGTACGGTGGCTTTCTATGTGCTAGCACCCTTTGTCGTTTTGGCCCTGGTCGTTTATAGAGTCCAAAAACCCATCGAGGCGGGTTATCAAGATATCTCTCACCAACTGGGAGACCTCTCACAGTATATTTACGAGGATGCCGCAGGATCACGATTCTTTCGTGCGGAGGGTTTACTCCAAATTCGTCGCCACCGCTATCAACTGCTACTCTCAAAACTTCTCGGTCGCCAACTCGGCATCACCAAGTGGGAACTGGGCTTGGATGCCACATTGCAATCGGTGATTCAAACCAGCTACCTAACAGTTCTCACTCTCGCTTTCATGGGCCACGGAGAAATGAGCCAGGGGCTTGGGGTCCTCACCGTCTCGATTCAACTCTTAGATAAGTTACTCTGGCCTTTGATGAGCTTCAGTTACCTGATGAATCTTTTCCAACAGGCCAAGGCTGGCTCCTATCGCTACCAAGACATCACTTCCCTCTCACAGAAATCCACTGGCAACATCGCTTTGGATGGCATGGTTAACCGGATCGTGGTGCAAAATCTTTCGGCCAGAAGTCTCGATGGGAAAACTCTTTTAAGCCAGGTTAACTTCGAGGCGAACAAAGGTGAACACATCGCTCTCATCGGAAAAGTAGGATCGGGAAAAAGCCTCATGCTGCAGATCCTGGCCGGGATGTGGGAGATCGATTTTTTAAGCTTCACGGAGCTCAGCTTTAATGGACACTCCTTCCACCAGCTTAAGCGCCAGTCCCTTTGGAACCAACTCTCATACATGCCTCAGACGCCCCAAATTTTTAACCGCTCACTGGCCGGAAACATCTCCCCGATCCAGTTCATTAAGCCTCAAGAGATCCAGGTCAGTCTCGAGCGCGCGGACCTCAGTCAAGACGTCGCGGGCTTCGAGCAGGGTCTCAACACTGTGATCGGTGAGAAAGGAATGAATCTTTCCGGAGGCCAGAAGAGCCGCACCTTGATCGCGCGCTCCTTTCACGCCCAAGCCGGGCTCTATCTCTGGGATGATTCCATGAGTGCCCTAGACTCCGTGACGGAGCGGAAGATCCTTGAGAACCTGCGCCAGCTCCATCACGACGCGATTCTTATCTCAGCGACACACAGACTGAGTTCTTTAAAATACTTCGATCGTATTGCCATTTTCCATGAAGGAAGCATCGTCGCCTTCGGTCAGTTCAATGAGATCAAGAGCCACCCGGTGTATCTTGAGATGGAATCCCTCCAGCAAGAGAGAGACGCATGGACATAAGAGAAGAGGAAGAGCAAAAATACGTCTTTAAGCCGCTAAGCTTTCAGTGCTTCAACTCTGAGAAATGGGATGGCACTCTGGCAGATCTTCGGTGGGTGAAACCCTGGCTCGTGCCCTTTAAAGTGCCCTTAGTCTTTGCTTTCATCGCGTTCGGACTCACGACTATTATCGCTGTGGTCACGCCGAAGTTCATGGCCTACATCATCGACTTTGGTCTGGTCAAAAAAACCGAAAGTTTCTGGCGACTCTTCTCCATTCTCATCAGCTTAGTGGTGAGTAAAATCCTTTTGGATATTACCTACAAGTGGCTGGTCACAAAAAATGGACAAACTCTCACCATGACCATCCGTCGCGACGTCATGCGCCGATTACACAGCTTCGAGCTAAACTTCTTTGACCGCACGCCCACGGGAAGAATTATCTCCCGCTCGGTCAACGACATCTCCAATCTCTCGGCGCTCTTCACCAGCAACTTTTTTACGGTGGTGAGCGACTTTTTTGTCATCACCGGTTCGCTCGTGGCAGTCGCGCTGATCTCCGTGAAAGCTTTTTTGATCATCTGCGCGACCCTGCTGCCGCTCTCGATCTACATGCTCAACGTGTCTCAAGCGCAGATGCGCTGGGGCCGCTACCTGCGTGGGGTCGTCTCGCGTCTCTCCTCACACACGGCTGAGACCATCAACAACCTTGCTGTGCTCCACTCCTCCCCTTATGCTCCGAAGTGGCAGCGTCGGCACGATAAACTGCAAAAGATTTTCGCCCAACTGACTCGTCGAAATATATTAGTCTGGGGTAGCTTCTCCTCCATTCACGTGCTGGCGATGGGAATCACCTACTCCTCCGTGATTGTACTCTCTGTCTTTGAGCTGCGGGCCCAGTCTATTTCCATTGGATCATTCATTGCTCTCTGCTCTTACATCTCTTTGATCTTCGGGCCCTTCTTTGATATTTCTGAAAAACTCAACACCATGGTGACCTCACTGGGCTCCGTGAAGAGGCTTAAAGATATTCTCCCGGCACCAGAACTAGAGGCGCAAGATTTACGTGTGGCCACGGAAAAACCCCGCGGTGACATTCGCTTCGAGAACATTCACTTCGGCTACTCGCCGGAGAACAAGCTCTTCGAAAATCTTAATCTCGTGTTAAAGGAAGGTGAGATCACCGCTCTGGTCGGTCGCACCGGTTCGGGCAAGACCTCCTTGTCCCAGATCATTCTCCAGCTCTACCCGATTGAGTCAGGAAAGATCCTCTGGGGCGAGCAAGACATTAGTCAGATGCCTTCCAAGCAGCGTAGCCAATGGATGAGCTATGTGGCCCAGGATCTCTTCATGTTCTCTGATACCTTAAGAGAAAACCTGCGACTCTATGATGAGAGCATCAGCGATGAGAAAATCCTCAACTGCCTTAAGAATCTAGGTTTGAGCAAACTCTTGGGTCAATTCGGCGAAGGACTCGATACTATTGTGAAGCCAGAGAATTTGCCCCTTTCTCAAGGAGAAAAACAAATTCTTCTCCTCAGCCGCGCACTCCTACAGAACCCAAGCTTATTGATTTTTGATGAGGCTACGGCCAGCCTGGATCAGTGGACAGAAGCCTTATGGATGGAGGAAGTTGCCAAACTTTTCCAGGGGCGCACGACTCTCTTCATCGCCCATCGCCTTGAGACACTGAAGCTGGCCACACGGATTATCGTGCTTGATCAGGGACAGGTGAAGAAGAGTTTTTCCAAGAATTTTGGAGAACCAGTATCGGAGTCACAACTTCATTCGTAGTAAGCCTTAGCGAGCATGACCTCGCCTAAGTCACTGAGCTCAAAGCGTCCTTTAAAAGGTGAATTCTCCAGTTCAAAGTGGCCATCTCGGACAATGATATTGTTGAGCCAAATCCCCTCTTGCGCCAGGCGCGGGAGAGACTTGAAGGCGGCTTCTTTGATCACCCACAACTCCATCGCTTGGAGCTTTGAGTCCTGTGGATGCAGGAGTCGGTGCTTGACGTTGTCAGGCACTTTTCTGGTTTTCAGTTCCACATCCACTCCCACGAGACGAGCGGTCTGCGTAGAAGCGAGTAGCGCCGCTGCCCAGGTTTTTGTGTGCGAGAGTGAAAAACTCACCGAAGGAATTCCTTCCAGGAGGTGCTCACTCTTAAACACCAGATCCTGCGCCCTCCGGGCCAAACCGAGGTCCTCAAGGCATAACTCCAGACATAAGCGCGCCAGGGCCCACTCTTTGTAGCGATTGGCGTGCACGTCTTTCATCCGCGCGTGGGCGAGGTTTAACCACACCTCCAGCCGGGCCGGATCTGCCTCTGAGAAATTTAATACCCGCAGAGCTTCTTTCATCTAGTCCTCGATTTTGTCTTGCAGTCTCGAAGCCATGAAATCAATCACCGTGCGAATCCGGGGCGGCATGTTTTTTTGACTCGGAAACATCAACTGGATCGGGCTCTCGTCCCCGCGATAGTCACGCAGCAGATTCACCAAACTTCCGTCGCTGAGTTCTCTCGAAGCCAGGTAACTCGGCAGCAAGGTAAAGCCATGTCCCAAAAGCGCCATGCGCTTGAGGGTAAAAAAGTTATTACTGGCAAACATCGGCTCTAGTTTGATCGCCGAAGCTCCCTTGGGCCCTTTCAATTTCAAGGTCTGAGTAGAGGATCCAAAGAAAGAGAGAAAGGGCAGGGCCTGCAGATCCTGGGGCTCTCGGAGTTTAGGAAACTTTTGTATCAGGCCAGGCGAGGCGTAGATGCCCAAACGTGTGGTACCGATACGCTTCGCCGTGAGAGTACTGTCTTTCCCCTTCCCGATACGAAGAGCAATGTCGACGCCTTCTTTAACGAGATCCACGTAACGGTTATCAATGATCAAATCCAGTTTGATGCGCGGATAGAGTTGCGTGAATTCGGCGCAGATCTGTCCCATCAGTTCGACTCCAATATCTTCCGGCACAGTCACGCGCACCAGTCCCTGGAGTTCCGAGCGGGTGTCACCTAAGAAAGAGAGGGCATCTTGGAGCTCAGTGAGATGAGGAAGAGCATTTCGATAAAGTTCTCGGCCGGCATCCGTTAACTGAAAAGAGCGCGTGGTGCGATAGATCAGCGGAACTTTTAACTCGGCCTCTAAAGCTGAAATGTGACGACTGACGCGAGACT
>JAJTIF010000373.1 GCA_021299675.1 Pseudomonadota bacterium
AGGAGTATGAGGCTTTGGCACAAACGATGAGACAGAAACCGTGATCGTGGGATTTCTCACTCCCACTCGCTGGGCTGTCTCACGCGCCTTGCGGCCTGTTTCCATGATCGCCCGGACATCTTCATCCTCTTCTGTCGGGAGCCCAACCATGAAGTAGAGTTTCATCTTACTCCAGCCGCGAGAGAAGACATCGGCAGCTGTTTTCATCATGTCTTCATCAGATATATTTTTATTGATTACATCACGCATGCGCTGGGAGCCCGCTTCCGGAGCAAAAGTGAGAGAGGAGTTTTTAACTTCCGCGAGCTTGTCAAAGATTCTCTCATCTAATCCGTAGGCTCTGAGAGATGAAATCCCCAGCGTGGCATTTTCTTTCTGAAGTTTATCTAAGAGCTCAAGCACCAACGGAGTCACAGCTGAGTAGTCAGCGGTCGATAGACAAGTGAGCGATGCCTCATCGAAGCCACCGTTCTTTAATCCTTCCATCACCATCTGAATCACACTCTCCGGCGAGCGCTCGCGCACTGGACGATAGATCATACCGGCCTGACAGAAGCGACACCCCTCGGTGCACCCACGAGAAAGCTCCACAGAGAAGCGATCAAAAATCGCCGTGAGATGGGGAATCGGAGACTGCGTTGGAAAGGGATAATCCTTGAGGGACTCGATGATGTAGCGCTTAACTTTTTCGGGCAGGACTCCGGCGAACTCAGGCTTGGGACCCGTGACCACCAGCATGCGAGTCATGGGATCAATTTCTGTGTCGTAGAACTTCGGAACATAAATCCCTGGCCACTGGGCGAGATCGAAGAGAATGCTGTCGCGGGCCTTGCCTGCAGCTCTTGCATCACCGATGAATTTAACCAGAGGACCAATGAATTTTTCTCCGTCGCCCACGACCACAAAATCTACAAAATCAGCAAGCGGCTCAGGGTGAGTCGCGCAGGGACCGCCCACAATCACAAAGGGATCATTCTCTTGACGGTCTCGGGTGAGCACGGGAATTCCACCGAGATCGAGCATGTTGAGGATATTTGAGTAACTCATCTCATACTGAAGACTAAAACCCACCACATGAAAATCTTTTAGCGGTTTAAAGTTTTCTAAACTCACCAATGAGAGTTCTCTCTCACGCAGTTCTTTTTCAAGATCCACCCAAGGAGCAAAACAGCGCTCGGCCAGAAGTTCTTTGTATTGATTGACCTCTTGGTAAAGGATTTTCATCCCCAAGTGGGACATGCCAATCTCATAGGTGTCGGGAAAACACAGGGCCAGTCGTCCTACAGCTTCATCCCAGTTTTTTCGCACCATAAAGTGCTCACCGCCGATGTAGCGGGCCGGTTTTTCTAAGAGATCAAGAAAGGATGAATAGGGATTAATAACCGCAGTCACGGATGGCTCCTTCAAGGTTTGTGGCTCCATTGTTTGGAGGAGGGAATAGAACCCTCAAATGAAATCATTTTTTAACAAGCAGACAGGAAGATGAAAAGCTTAAAATCCAGAGGAGAGAGAAAGTACAAAGCGACGGTCTTCTTTCTTGCGGAATCCTGTGCTGTTCCGGTCGACGGCATAAGTGGTTAAATCCATAATAAAGGCTTTACTGCGGACCCCGATTCCCCCTGAGCCCCATCCATCACCTAACCCACCGCGGATGAAGATGCGGCGATTAAAATCAAGTTCCGTACCAAATCCTAGTCGACGGGAGGCGGAGGTATCATAGCGATCGCCAAGATCCTTATAGTTAACCTCAATGTGCAGACGAGAAATGGAACCAATCTGTGGGGTTATCGAGAAAGCACCATCCACCGTTTGCGGGATATCATCTGGCACTCCGCCAGCTCCAGCCCCCTCCCAGTCATTATTGGTCGCATTCCGCAATACAAAGCCGAAGGTCGGTAAGAGGGCTACCGGAATAGTGAGTTTGGTCCCAAGAGTCACCTGAAGGCTGCTGCCTTTTTTGTAATCGGTGTCAGCGATGGTGATCGGATCAGTGGGGCCGACTGTTTTATAAAGTTCTCGGCGAGTAACGTACATCGCTGACGCACCAATCTTAAACACACCACCAAAGAGAGGTAGATTAAGCGCAAACACTGGGCCTTGGTCTCTGCGTTCGGCAAACTCAAACATATTGGCAACATCATCATTGATAACGGCACGATTGCGCTGACTCAAAAAATAACCCAAGGTCATCCCACGGACGGTGAAATTCGGAAAGAGATTCGCTCGCAGATGAGAGATGTCGCCTTGGTTGGTTACTAGTTTCTCCCGAATCTGTTGAGCATCAAAACTCCCCGTGATGTTTCTCGGAAGATCAGTGACTGCACCCACCGAACCCACAGCGTCCAAGAAGGCATTACTGACTTCCATGTGGAGATTGAGTAAATGAAACTGAGGCTGGCGAACAGTTCCCAGCCCCGCTGGGTTATAGAAGGCAGACCAAGCATCATCGGTTTTATTGATGTAGGCATTTCCCATCGCAAGGCCACGCGCAGAGGTCACGAATTCGGGGAAAGCAGCATCTTCAAAATCAAGCGCAGCCCAGCCAGCGGGACTGATTAAAAACAGAAGAGCAAAAAGTAGGCCTTGGAATACAATCAAAACACGCCTCCACCGAACTAGTTTATCAGAGTGAAAGCGATCTTCTCAATGCGGGCAAAGAGGGCCTAAAAAATGCAGCCTAAGCCCATTGCAAGACTGATGTTTTCGATTTCTCCCTGACCTTCCCAGTCAGACTTTGAGTAGGAGCCTTCGACTTGAAGTTTGAAGGGTTTCATCACGAAAGCTGATCCTACACTTCCCATCAAAACCGTCCCGCTTTCTTTGAAACTGCCTGAGGTATTGCCTGTCAGTTTGCCTTCGAAATTATAAGACGAGTAACCTACCGACTCATAGATCTGCCAGGAGGGCGTGATCCAAAAGCCGTGAAGGAGCGCAAAATCGGATGCACCAACGTTGAAATTCACTCGAGGATTGCCATCCACCTCGTGCTCATTGCCACCAAAGGCAGCCGTCAGCGCCAGAGTTTGTCCAGCTCCCGCTTGCTGAAGATTGGTCCCAAAGAATTGCCACTTAAACCCCAGCATGGAG
>JAJTIF010000164.1 GCA_021299675.1 Pseudomonadota bacterium
GCTGGAAGCGCAAAACTTAACAGCTGAGAAAAAATCTGTAGTGCTGAAATCCGTGAATCAACCGACTCCTGCCACACAACCGACGCGAGAGATATTCGGGGCCAACCGAAATAGCTACACCGATGCGAGTGTCGACGAGGCTCAAGCCGTGAGTGCGAAGAAAGGAAATACGCTGACCAAAGCCAGTGACTCGACAACACTTTTAGAGAGCGACGCAGACACACTTCCCACTCCCACCGAAGACTATCTTGTGAGCGACATGCCCGTTGTAAAAACGGAGATTCGTCCAACCTACCCGGAGAGCGCTCGTCTGGAGCGGCTTGAAGGAGCGGTCGTGCTCGATATCTTAATTGATGACAAGGGTGTGGTCCGGCAGGCCAGTGTGGTGGAAGGGGCGGAAGTCTTTCGCGCGGGAGCTCTGCAGGCGATTAAACGCTTTGAGTTTTATCCGGCTAAGGTTGAAGGGAAACCGGTGAGCGTGAGAATTCGCTACACGCTTAAGTTTCAATTGGAGTATTGATGCTGAGTTTGATCTTTACCCTCTTTACGGCTTATGCCCAGGAAGCCCAGGGTCTTTCAGGAGTTCTGCTAGAGAAGGGAACACGCAAGCCACTTAAAGAGGTTAACCTCTTCCTATTGCCTCATAAGATTAAGACTGTAAGTGATGCCTCAGGACAATTTGTCTTCACAGCGGCCCCTGTGGGCGAGTGCCAAGTGGTGGTTAATCTCACGGGCTACATCAAACTTGAAAAGCCCGTGAAGTGTGATGAACTCAATAAACTTGTGCTATACCTTGAGAAGCGCACCTACACTAATTTTGAAACAACCGTCACTGGCAAGGCCAATCGTCGCGACGACCAGTCCTACAGCCTCTCCCAAGAGGAATTTCTCAAAGCGCCAGGATCCTTCGGTGGTGATCCCGTCCGGGCCGCTCAAAATCTTCCGGGTGTGGCTCAAAACGGCGGAAGTGCGCAGGTGATCGTGCAAGGAGCGAGTCCCGATGATACGGGCTATCTCATCAACGGTCACCGGGTGCCGATTGTGTTTCACTTCGGTGGACTCTCGAGTGTCATCATCCCTGAAGCCGTGGACCGTGTAGACCTCCTGCCGGCGGGCTATGGGCCTGAGTACTCGCGTGCCATCGGAGGTGTGATAGGCCTGACCACCAAGGAGCCTAAAGAGGATCGCATCCACGGCATGGCCTTCGTCGATCTGCTTAATACTGGTGGACTGATCGAGGGGCCCATCGATGAGAAATCCTCTTTCCTCATATCTGGCCGCTACAGTTACATCGGTCAAGTATTGAAAGCAGTCGCTCAGGAGAACGAAAACTTCGAACTCACGGCAGCTCCGACGTTTTATGACCTCACGGGGATCTATAAGAGAAAACTCAACGACAAGAACATCTTTCGTACCACCTTCGTCGCCAGCCGTGATCAGTTAGAGCTGATCTCAAACAATGCCATCAACAACGATCCTAAACTGCGCGGGCGCTTTTACAGCCGCACAGAATTTTTCCGGATCATCCCGCAAGTAACCACAGAGATCTCAGGCCAAACAAAGCTCGACAACTCGGTGGCGATTGGCCGAGACGCGATCCTCTTTGATATCGGTGGCCGCTTCCTCGATGTGAACTCCAATAACCTGAGCCAGCGCTCGGAGCTCTCTCATGAGTGGTCAGCACAGTCAAAGACTTACGTGGGGCTTGATAACTACTGGAGCCAAGGGGACGTGGGGCTGAACCTTCCCAACAGTTTTTCTGTCGGCGGTGTAGGTAACCCTTTCTCTGTGGGAGAAAATAGAAAATTCAATGACCGCTTTAATGAAGCCTACTACGGGGCTTACCTAAGGCAGGAGCTCAAGCCATCGGCTGATTCCGCGTGGACCTTCTTGCCCAATGTGCGCTTGGATCACTTCACGATTAATCAGGAGACCTGGATCCAGCCGCGCCTTCAGCTGCGCTACCAGTATTCTCCCTCCCTGCAGTTGCGCAGCTCCCTGGGCCAGTATGTGCAAGAGCCGCAGCCGCAAGAATCAAGCCGCCTCTACGGCAATCCCAATATCCGCTCGCCCTATGCCTGGCACTACACACTCGGATTCTCAAAGGACTTTCGCCAAGGAGCGACTCAAGGGTTTGAGATTCTCAATAATTATTTCTTCAAAGACCTCAAGGACCTCGTGGTGCCCGCAGTCTCCGGCAACTACTCCAATCAAGGCAGCGGGACCATTTACGGCAGTGAAGTGCAGGCGAAGTATAAAAAAGACAACTGGAGCTCACAGCTGGTGTACACCTATCTCAAAAGTGAGCGCACCATACCGGGGTTTGGCACAAGACCTTCGGAGTTTGACCAAACCCATAACTTGAATCTCATCGGCGCCTATAACCTTGACCGCTGGACCATCTCGGCACGTTTTCGCTTCGTCACCGGCAATCCCTATACTCCTGTGACAGGATCCACCTTCGACTCAGATAACGATGTCTTCATTCCCGTGCGAGGGCAGATTTACTCTCAGCGTTTTAATGCTTTTAATCAGCTGGATATCCGGCTTGACCGCCGCTACGTCTACGACACCTGGATCCTGACGGCCTACGTCGACATTCAAAACTTCTACAATGCTGAGAACTCTTCCAACATCGAGTACTCCTATGACTATAAAGAAAATAAAAAA